>DPKY01000211.1 GCA_003542275.1 Methylococcaceae bacterium
AGTTGGCACTGCCACTGACTTGTGGCAACATTTCACCCAAGGCTTCGCCTGTTTGCTCTTTGGTAATTTCTACGTTCAGCGCTGCCGATTTGGAATCAGGATCAGCGCCGAGGGCTTGTTGATAGATAGTCAATAAATCTTCAGCACGGGCAGCTGCTGCTTGCGTGAAGAGAAGACAAGCGGCTAAGGTTTTTAATTTGAATGTGTTCATGGTTTAGTCTTCAATGAAAGCACGCGCAAACGCATTGGTAATTGGCTGCATGAGGTATTCAAATACCGTGCGCTCACCGGTGTTAATCAATACGTCAGCGGGCATACCTGGTAGCAACTCCAAATTGCCCAGTTTTGCATAACTATCGGGGGTAATCTCAATTTTTGCGGAATAGTAGGGGGCACCGGTTCGCTCATCGGTGAGTTTATCCGCCGATAAGTTAATGAGTTTGCCTTGCATTTTAGGCGTTAACGCTTGCTTGAAGGCACTAAAACGCACTTCAGCCACTAAGCCAACATGAACGCGATCAATATCCATTGGCGAGACACGCGCATCAATCACGAGTTCCTCGCCTTGGGGGACGATGTCAAGTATAGGTCTGCCTGGTGTGATCACGCTACCCACATTGTGTACAGAAAGCCCCATCACGCGCCCCCCCGACGGTGCTTTTATTTGAATACGGTTAACTTTGTCTGTGGTGGCGGTGAGGCGTTGATTGATATCGTAGAGTTGCGCTTGTACTTCGCTTAATTTATTGGCGACTTCTTCTTGAAATTGCTTTTGAATTTGCAAAATTTGCAAACGCGTTTCACCAATTTGCATTTCACTGCTGGCGATTTCTGCACTCAGTGAGGCAATTTCACCCACTGCTGCGGCTAAACTGCGTTCAAGATCACGCAAGCGTTGTTTATCGGCAAAACCCTCTGCAAGTAATTCGCGTAAATCCTTGGCTTCTTCTGTGTAGGAGGTTTTAAGTGCTTGCTTACTGTTTTTTTGACCATCAAGCCCTTGTATGCGTGAATTTAGCTGGCTAATACGTTGATTTAAAACGGATACTTCACCATCATGCGCATTTTTGCGAGCACGGAAAATTTGATTTTCACTCTGTTGGGCTTCAACCACTCGCGCGTCACTTAAATTTTGTACTTCGGCGGGGTAGAGCACTTGGCTCAAACCGTCACGCTCGGCACTCAAACGCGCCACTTGCGCCGCAAAGGTGATTTGTTGACCACGCAAAATTTCAAGTTGCGCTTTAATTTCTGCCCCGTCGAGTGTCAATAAAACATCACCTTCGTTGACAATATCGCCGTCTTTGACAATCAATTCTTTCACAATTCCCCCGTCTAAGTGTTGCACGGTTTTACTATGTGATTTGACGGTCACAAAGCCAGAAGCGCTTGCGGCGCTATCAATGGGGGCAAGATAGCTCCATGTGCCCAGTACGCCAACAGTGCCAAGTAAAACGGCCATACCAATGGCACGAATAGGGGCGTCGTTGGTAACCAAAGACACGTCAGAAAGTTTTGCATTAGGTTGAGCGGTTTGTTCTTTCATAATTTTCATGCCACGTCTTTAGTTAGCGATTGCTGCAGAGTGAGCGGCTTGTGCTTGCGCTTGCTGTTGTTGCAAATGCGCAATGACTTGATCTTTTGGGCCATACACTGACACTAAGCCATCGTTTAAAATGAGTAATTTATCCACGTTTGCGAGAACATTATTTCGATGCGTAATGACAATAATAGTGGTTTGTTTTTGTTTCAAACGCTGAATGGCATTCCCGAGCGCCGCTTCACCTACTTCATCTAAGTTTGAGTTAGGTTCATCAAGGACAACAATGCGTGGCTCACCGTAAAGTGCCCGAGCAAGGCCTATGCGTTGGCGTTGACCGCCCGATAAGGTGCCACCACTTGCACCAATAACAGTGTCGTAGCCATCGGGAAGATGCAGAATTAAGTCATGTACATCGGCCATTTTCGCGGCATTCACGACTTTTTCGGGATCTAAATCACCAAAACGTGCGATATTTTCGCTGATCGTGCCTTCAAATAATTCAATATCTTGCGGTAAATAACCAATATGCGGGCCGAGTTCTTCACGGTTCCACGTGAATACATCCGCGCCATCTAAGCGAATTTTGCCATTTGCGGTGGGCCAAATGCCTAGCAAGGCGCGTGCAAAGGTTGACTTACCCGCACCACTTGGGCCGATGACCCCTACCACATCACCTTTGTTAATGGTCAGCGTAAGGCCTTTTAAAACAGCCGATTTTGCACCCGGCGGCGCTACGACGGCAGATTCAAACTGAAAAGTCCCTTCCGGTGCAGGAAGTGTCATGCGTTCGGGGTCTGCGGGAATTTGACGTAATAAGTCATTGAGGCGTGCATATTGCCCGCGAGCGCTAATAAAGCCTTTCCAAGAGCCAATCACAATATCAATAGGCGCCAGTGCACGACCTAGTAGCACAGAGCCACCAATCATAAGTCCTGAGGTAATTTCATTGCCTACGACTAGATAAGCGCCCACGGCTAAAATCAGCGATTGTGAGGATAGGCGAATGAGTTTAGACATCGCGCTAATTAGCCCTGCGCGTGAACTGGCCGTGGCTTGGAGGACGAGTACCTGATTGGTACTTTTTAGCCAACGTCGTTGAATATTATTGAGCATTCCCATCGATTCGATAACTTCGGCGTTACGCAAATTCTTGTTGACAAGACCGCGTCCCACCATCGCCATCATATTCGCTTCGCCGAGCATTTTGCTGGTGGCTTTTTCTTGAATAATCGCCACGATAATGAGCAAAATAGCGGTACCTACGGCCATCCAACCGTACATAGAGTGAAACACAAACATGAGCGCAATGTAGATAGGCAACCAAGGCGCATCAAAAAAAGCGAAGAGCCCGTTGCCGGTCATGAATTGACGTAGCGCGGTTAAATCGTCAAGCGGTTGTGAAGAAGCGCGTTGCCCGCCTGAATACAGGGCTTGCTTGTAAGCCACTTTAAATAAGCGTTCATTGAGCAGTGTTTCAAGGCGTGTACTGACGCGGACGAGAATTTGAGAGCGTACCCATTCTAATGTACCCATGGTGATAAACAATACCATCATGATGAGTGTCAACATGGTGAGTGTTGAGAGATTGCCTGTGGGGACGACGCGGTCATAGAGTTGCAACATATAAATGGTGGGGACCAGTTGCAAAATGTTAATAACCAAACTAAACCCTGCAGCGGCAATAAAGGCACCTTTACATAATTTTAGGGCTTCTTCTAAATCAGACTTGTTGATTGTTTTCATGTGTACAAAAGTAGAATTTACTTATAAAAGTTATCATTATCACATATTTTATAAGTACCTTCTATGTGTAACCAAATGAACCGAAAATACGCCTGTTGCCAGAGATAATGGAGTGTGTTGCCGTGAAAACAAGGGCGAAGAGTAATAAATGTCTCGCCATGTTTTCGCTTGTAGTGAGAAAAAAGCAAAATTGATGCCATATAATAATGGCGTATTTGAAGAAGAGGGGAGTCAATAATTTGACTTCGCGTGACGTGACACAGCGCATCAAGCCACGCAATGTGTTTATTTAACCGTTAATGTGTTCGCGTGTTCAAACGCGATGCCCGGCCAGCTGTTTTGCATAAATTGTCGAATATTTTGATGATCACTCGCATCGGGATGTGCAAGGACATCCACTCGGTAATAATCACCAAAGCAGTTGAGCGTTTGCTGTTGCGTGAGGGCGTGTAATTGGGCAAA
>DPKY01000009.1 GCA_003542275.1 Methylococcaceae bacterium
AATCTAAGCCATCGTAATTCATTTGACCGCTGGCGGGGTGACGTAGTGTATTCACATTTTTATTGGGTAATTTTACCGCAGGCTCAACAACGCCCATGCCCGTTGCAACCACCGTCACTTTAATTTCTTCATCTAAATCGGGATTGATTGACATCCCAATTTTAATGGTGGCGTCTTCTGAGGCAAATGCCGCAACAATATCGCCCACTTCGGTAAATTCGGCCATACCCATGTCGGTTGCTGAAATATTCACTAAAATACCGCGTGCGCCTTTTAAGTTAATATCTTCAAGTAAGGGGCAGGCAATGGCTTTTTCAGCCGCTTCACGCGCACGGTGCTCACCTGTTGCAGAGCCAGTGCCCATGATTGCCGCGCCCATGCCCGACATGACCGTGCGTACGTCAGCAAAATCCACGTTAATCATGCCTGGGTGTACAATTAACTCGGTAATGCCTTGCACGGCATCAAGCAATACATCGTTTGCGGCTTTAAAGGCATCCATCAAAGACACTTTGTTGCCCAGTACAGGCAACAATTTTTGGTTTGGAATGGTAATTAACGAGTCAACATAACGCTCTAATTCAGCAATGCCTTTTTCAGCAACATCTAACTTTTTCTTCCCTTCAAAAGCAAAAGGTTTCGTCACCACCGCAACCGTTAAAATGCCCATGCCGCGTGCAATTTCAGCAATCACTGGAATGGCGCCCGTGCCTGTGCCACCGCCCATGCCCGCTGTCAAGAAAACCATATCGGCGCCTTCAAGCACTTCACGAATACGATTTTTATTTTCTTCTGCCGCCAGTTTTCCCACTTCAGGATTGGTTCCCGCGCCAAGGCCTTTTGTCAGCTCTACGCCTAATTGGATAATTGTGCCAAAATTTAATTTGCGTAGCGCTTGCGCGTCAGTGTTTGCACAGATGAATTCTACACCTTCAATATTGTTGCCTGCCATGTGACTCACTGCATTATTACCGCCACCGCCAATACCGATGACCTTAATAACAGCGCTTTCGCTATAGGTATCAATCAATTCAAATGTATCTTTCATATTTATTGCCTCTTAATATATTCTGTAAAAAACTGTGATTAAAAATTACCTTGGAACCAACTCGCAATTTTTGAAAACCATGACGTTCCACTGTCATGATCTAAAACGCGATGTAAACCCTGTTGCTGTTGATGCTCTCGCCCATACATCAAAAGTCCCACACCAGTTGAGTGGATAGGGTTTTTGACCACTTCAGTCAAGCCACTGACATTCTGTGGACTCCCCATTCGCACGGGCATATGGAAAATCTCTTCTGCTAGCTCAATGAGCCCAAAGACTTGAGAACTTCCCCCTGTTAAAACAATCCCTGCTGCAATTTGTTCTTCGTAGCCAACGCGACGCAGTTCCGATTGCACAAGTAGCATCAATTCTTCATAACGTGGTTCGATAATATCAGAAAGTGTTTGACGTGAAATTTTGCGAAACGGTTTATTGTCGCTAATGCTTGGCACTTCAATTTCTTGCTCGTCATCGCCCAGGAGTTTTGTCATGGCGCAAGCGTATCGTTGCTTAATTTCTTCAGCATTGACGGTGGGGGTGCGCATGGCTACGGCAATATCATTGGTCACCTGATCGCCTGCAATGGGAATAACGGCCGTGTGTTTAATTGCGCCTTCAATGTACACGGCAATGTCAGTGGTGCCACCACCAATATCAATTAAACAAACCCCCAACTCTTTTTCATCTTCGGTTAATACCGCATGACAAGAGGCCAGTTGTTCTAACACAATGTCATCAACTTCCAATCCACAGCGACGAATACATTTGATGATATTTTGTGATGCGCTCACGCTGCTGGTCACAATATGTACTTTTGCTTCTAATCGAATACCAGACATACCAATAGGCTCTTTGATGCCTTCTTGCGTGTCGATAATAAATTCTTGCGGCAGAATATGCAGCACTTTTTGGTCGGCAGAAATGGCAATAGCCCGCGCAGAATCGATCACGCGATCAATATCGTATTGCGTGACTTCTTTGTCTTTTATAGCCACGACGCCTAGTGAATTTCGGCTACGAATATGACTGCCGGCAATGCCTGCAAAAACGGATTTAATCTGACAACCCGCCATCAACTCCGCTTCTTCAATGGCTCGCTGTATAGACTGCACCGTTGTTTCTAAATTGACCACAATGCCTTTTTTAAGGCCTTTTGACGGCGTAGAACCAAAGCCGATAACCTCAAGGTGACCCTCTCCAGTCAACTCACCTACAATAGCGGCAACTTTAGACGTGCCTATATCAAGTCCGACGATTAAATTACGTTCTGTTCTTTTTGCCATATTTCACTCTAGCTTTGAAGCCTTTTTTTATTTGTTTGCCATTTGTGCAGCGGGAAGCATTTTCCAATCAACAAGCGGTGCATCGGGTTTCCATGATACCGCATAACCGTTAGGATAGCGCAAATCAACCACTGACATGGCATTTATTTGTTCTTGACCTAAGACATCGATTGTTTTGATAAACCGCTGTAATTTTTTTAATTGTTCACTTCTACCCAGTAATATTTCAAGGCCTGTGCTTAATTTAATTTTCCATGCCCAACGATTGTTAATACTAAATTCAGCCAGCTGCATAGACTGATCGCCAAGCGCGGTATTCACCCCCTTCATAATTTCTACCGATTTGACCTCCTGACC
>DPKY01000031.1 GCA_003542275.1 Methylococcaceae bacterium
GAGTATTTCAATACGCAACTCGCAACGGACGAATACGACACCATCGGTGGGTTTCTTGTCAGTCAACTCGAACATATGCCCCAAAAAGGCGAGCGCCTAGACGTGGAGGATTTACGATTTGAAATCATTAAAGCCGATACGCGCCGCATTTATTTAATTAAACTCAAGCGCGTAAAATAGCGCCACGCTATTTACTTACTTGTGTCTATATTAAGAGCTACTGTGCCATGAATCCGTCTACGTCACCCAATCACTTGATTACCCTGCGTTTTATCAATCGCGGTTTAAAACGCTTTTTGCCTAACTCGCAAGCACTGTCTCTTGCCATTATTTTGCTGGTGAGTTTTGTGTTTATCTATTCACTGGCAGATTTACTCATGCCCGTTTTTGTGTCCATTGGCCTGGCTTATTTGCTTGAAGGCATTGTGCGCAAATTGGAGCATTTGAATATGCCGCGTTTTGGGGCGGTGATGCTGGTTTTTTCTTTATTTGTAGCGAGCCTCGTTTTTTTACTGTTCTATCTCATTCCCATTATCTCTCAACAAGCCGTTGAACTCGCACAGCAAGTGCCTGATATTCTCAGCCACGCGCAAACAGGCATTATGCGTTTGCCAAAACTCTATCCAAAACTGATTTCTGAAAGCAAAATTCAAGAAATTTTATTGGTTGTGCAAAAAGAATTGATTAGCTACAGCCAAAGTTTGCTTTCCGTGTCAGCAGCTTCTATTGTAGGGTTAATTAGCGCAATGATTTATTTATTTCTTGTGCCGATGATGATTTTCTTTTTTCTCAAAGATAAAGCGCTGTTGATGTCTTGGTTTATGGGATTTTTACCTACTGAGCGGAATTTGAGCGTTCATGTTTGGCATGAAGTGGATATGCAAATTGGCAATTATGTGCGCGGTAAATTTGCCGAAGTGTTTATTTTATCGATAGTGAGTTATATCACCTACGCGGTGATGGGACTGAATTATGCTTTATTGCTAGCGGTGTTGATGGGCTTGCAGGTCATTTTGCCCTACATTGGTGCCACGCTTGTCACTTTTCCTGTGCTGGGCGTGGCGTATTTTCAATGGGGCATTAGCAACGATGATTTTATGGCGATTGTGATGGCGTATGCCATTATTCAAGCCGTAGATGGGGTACTGTTGGTGCCACTGCTATTTTCTGAAGCGGTCAATTTACACGCGATTGCCATCATTGTGGCCATTTTATTTTTTGGTGGCTTATGGGGTTTTTGGGGCGTTTTTCTCGCTATTCCATTGGCGACTGTCGTGAAAGCGGTGTTAACGGCGTGGCCGCGATTGGGTGAAGGCGCCACGTCTTGAACAAAACTCGCCTCGTGGAATTTCACTTGAAAATAAAGGGATTCTCGCCTACACTCAAAATGAAACCAGCGACATTTGTCGCATTTTTGATAGTAGAGTGAAGGAGAGGTTATGACTAAATTTAATCAATCACGTCGTCGTTTTTTAACGCAGTCGGGCGTTGGACTGGTGACGTTGACAACGTTGCCTCGTCTTGCTGATGCGATGGAAAGTATGCGTATGGGCGGCGGTATGGGCATGGGGATGCATAGTGGCTCGGGGGAAATTGCTTATCCTAAACTCTCGCCTAACAAAGCTAATCCCCTTTTTCATCCCGATGTGGAACTGGATTTGGTGTGCAAGCCTGCAGAAATATCCATTTTAAAAGGGGCGCCCACGCGTGTTTTGCGTTATCAAGCAACGTTAATTAAAGGGCCAGTGGGTACCGTGGTGGATATTCCCCATTCTTATTTAGGGTCGATTATTCGTTTACAAAAAGGCCAAAAGGTGCGTGTGAATTTTCATAACGGCCTTTCACAAGCAAGTGTGGTGCATTGGCATGGGCTACACGTTCCTCAAATGATGGACGGTCATCCGCAATATGCCATTGACAGTGGTGAAACGTGGGTGTACGAGTTTGAGGTGATGAATCGCGCTAACATGAATATCTACCATCCGCATCCACACGGCGCGACAGCAAAACAAGTCTATTTAGGGCTTGCGGGCGCGTTGATTGTCAACGATGAAGAAGAAGCGGCGCTTGAGCTACCCTCAGGGGAGTATGAAATTCCTTTAGTGATTCAAGATAAACAATTTGATAGTGAGAATCAGCTCACTTACTCTCCCTCAATGCACCAGCGTATGGCGGGCATGACCGGCGAGAAAATTTTGGTCAACGGCCAAGCCAATTTCCATTTGGACGTGGCGAGTCGTGCTTATCGTTTGCGTGTGATGAATGGTTCAACCTCGCGCATTTATAAAATGGCTTGGGATGATGGTATGCCAATGACTGTTATTGGCGTCGATGGGGGATTGCTTGAGCAGCCTGAAACACGGCCTTATGTCATGTTAGCCCCTGGTGAGCGCCTTGACGTGTGGGCGGATTTTAGTGGTCGCAATGAAGGGACGCAACTCGCGCTGAAAAGTTTAGCCTTCTCTGGCGTGTTGCCTAAAATGGGCATGAATCATGGCGGGCTTGCTGTGGGCAGTGAATACCCTATTTGTACCATTAAAGTCACGCGCAAAGTGAGCGATAATCATAAACTGCCCACAAACTTGTCTAAAATGCCGCGTTACCGTATTGATGAAACAGCCAATCCCAATAATCCACTGCCGATTGGGATTTCAGAATCGCCTATGTCCATGCTACTCAATGGCCGTGCTTATGAATTCAACAATCCACTTCCCACTGAGCGTGTGAAAATGGGGAGTGTGCAGCTGTTGGAAATTTTCCATGCGCACGGCGAGATGAATAAGCGAGGTGGTGGCATGGGCGGAATGGGTGGCATGAGTATGTCAATGGCGCATCCCATTCATTTGCACGGCCAACAGTTTGAAATTATGAGTCGTAGCATCTCAGGCGATACGACCGATTATGACACGGTGAGTGAAGGGTTTATTGATAGCGGCCTCAAAGATACGGTGCTGGTCATGCCCATGGAGCGCGTGAAAATCATTAAACCGTTCCACGATTTTAAAGGCTTATTTTTGTATCATTGCCATAATTTAGAGCACGAAGATATGGGCATGATGCGTGAATTTTCAGTGGAGTGAGGCATTTTTTGACGGCAACCACTTTTCCTACGCAACTCATCGACCGCTTTGGACGCAAGGTGGATTATCTGCGTATTTCAATTACCGATAGGTGTGATTTTCGTTGTGTGTATTGCATGGCCGAAGACATGACGTTTCTGCCGCGTGAGGCGATTTTAAGTCTTGAGGAAATTTATTTACTGGCTAAAACCTTTGTTGAATTGGGCGTCACCAAAATCCGTATTACGGGAGGGGAGCCGCTCGTTCGCAAAGGCGCATTAGCGCTACTTGAGCAAATTGGTGCGCTGGCGGGATTGCGTGAGCTGGTATTAACCACGAACGGTTCCCAACTTGCCACCGTCGCCTCAAAGTTAAAAGCCGCCAACGTCAAACGCATCAATATCAGTCTTGATACGCTCGACCCCGTAAAATTTAAAGCGATGACGCGCACGGGTGAATTGCAACAAGTGCTAGCGGGCATTGATGCGGCACGAGAGGTGGGATTTGAGCGAATCAAACTCAATGCGGTGATTTTAAAACATCGCAATCACGATGAGGTGGGCAATCTCGTGCAATTTGCCATTGATAAAAAAATCGATATTAGTTTTATTGAGGAAATGCCGCTAGGGGTTGTCGACAAGCATGACCGTGCCGAGGCGTATTATTCAAGTGATTTGATTCGTGCGGATTTAGCCCAGCGCTTCACGCTCCTTCCCAGTACCCAAAAAACCGGTGGCCCTTCTGATTACTGTCTTGTGTCCGGCACCCAAACACGCGTTGGTTTTATTTCACCTCACAGCCATAATTTCTGCGCAAGCTGTAATCGCGTGCGTTTAACGGTGGAAGGACGTTTGCTTTTGTGTCTTGGCAATGATCATGCTATCGATTTAAAATCAATTATTCGCACGCCTAATGCGACCGAACAGACCATCAAGCAAGCCATTGTTGCGGCAATGGAAATTAAACCAGAAAAACACGATTTTAATCTACAAGAACAACCCGTCATTTTACGTTATATGAATATGACCGGTGGATAATCGCCAGCGTTTCTAGCAGTTGATTGACGTCTTCGCTCTCATGCAGTGCGGATAAAGTAATACGCAAACGTGCTTTGCCTTGTGGCACGGTGGGTGGGCGAATGGCACTCACTAAAAAACCGGCTTCAAAGAGTTTTTCGCTCATCTCCAGCGCACACACACTCTCACCTACCAGCAATGGCTGAATTGGCGTATTTGACGGCATCAGCGGCAGGCCTAATTGACGTGCCCCTGCTGTAAATTGCGTGATGAGCGCTTGTAATTTTTCTCTGCGCCACGTTTCTTCAATGACTATTTTCAAACTCACTCGCGTGGCTTGAGCGATGGCTGGGGGGAGGGCGGTCGTGTAAATATAGCTGCGTGCAGATTGAATGAGCGTTTCAATCAGCGTGTGTGAACCTGAAATAAACGCGCCGAACGTGCCGAAGGCTTTGCCCAGTGTGCCCATTAAAATGGGGACGTCATGAGGCGAGAGCGATAGTGTTTCAACTATTCCGCCGCCCGTTTGACCCAGCACACCCAAGCCATGCGCATCATCCACCATCAACCACGCATCGTGTTCTCTCGCTAAGATGCTTAAGGTGCGCAAATCAGCCACGTCACCGTCCATGCTAAAGACGCCATCGGTGATAATCATTTTTTCACTGTCGGTAGTTGTCGATAACAGTTGCGAGAGGCGCGTGGTGTCGTTATGTGGATAACGTCTAAATGTCGCACCAGAAAACAACCCGCCATCCAGTAGCGACGCGTGATTTAATTTATCTTCAAACACGCTGTCGCCGTGTTTACACAACGCAGTGATGGTGCCCAAATTTGCCATGTAGCCGGTTGAAAATAATAGGCTGCGCTCACGTCCTGTAAAATCCGCTAATTCTTCTTCCAGTGCGTGATGCACTGTGGAATGCCCACAAATTAAATGGGCGCTACCACTGCCCACACCCATTTCATCTGCTTGTTGCTGAAAAGCGCGAATGACTTTTTCGTTAACAGCAAGCCCTAAATAATCATTACTACAAAAATTGATAAGCGTTTTATCGTCAACGCGGACGCGTGCATTTTTTTGATTGTGTATTTTCTTGCGCGTGCGATACACCCCCTTTTGTTGGCGCGTGATTAACGCATCGTGCAGTTTGTCAGTGGTCATTTTTCACCTTTTTTAAAGCTGGATAATTTGGTGGAAAACCACCATGACTGGGGGTTTTCCACCGGTGTAGTCGCTCATTTTTATACGCGAAAAAGGTTAAAAATGACGTTTACTCTATGAATTATAACCGTTTTTTATATATGGCACGTCAATAGCATTGTCTCGCTTAACACCTTTACTTTCCAAGTGAGATTTTTATGATACATGACATGACCGTGGATATGCCAAAAACGGGTTTCGCCGGACTGGTTGCGCATTGGCGCAGTGACTTATTATCGGGATTTTTGGTTTTTTTGATTGCGTTGCCACTGTGCCTTGGGATTTCCATGGCATCGGGGTTTCCTCCTTCTTCGGGAATTATTACGGCCATTATTGGTGGCGTGATTGTTTCACGTTGTAGTGGCTCTTTTGTGACGATTAACGGCCCTGCGGCAGGGCTGATTGTTGTCGTACTTGATGCGGTGCAATCTTTGGGCGAGGGCGATGCGATGGCGGGCTATCGCTATACCTTAGCGGCGATTGTCGTGGCAAGTGTGATACAAATTTTGATGGGGGTTTTCAAAGCAGGGCGCCTAAGTTCATTTTTCCCCGCAGCGGTCGTACACGGTATGCTTGCCGCTATTGGCATCATTATTATGGCCAAGCAAATTCACGTTGTACTTGGCGTGACACCTGAGAAAGGCAGTTTATTTTCAACTATCGGGCAAATTCCCAGCAGTTTTATGAATTTAAACCCTGAAATTGCCATTATTGGTGGTATGGGGCTGACCATTTTGATTATTTGGTCAAAGCTCAAAAACAAACTATTAAAAATGATTCCTGCGCCGCTGATTGTGGTGCTAGTGGGCATTGGTTTTGGCGATTTTTTTGATTTAAACCACGAGCATCTGTACTTATTTTTACCCGATGCGCATTTTCTAGCACATCACGAAGAAACCGTAGGGCCACGCTTTTTAGTGGCTATTTCGGATAATTTTGCGTCGAGTTTTCATTTTCCTGACTTTTCAAAAATTGGGACAGGCGAATTTTGGGAAGCGGTGATTGCGATTGCGCTGGTAGGCAGTTTGGAGAGTTTGCTCAGTGCGATGGCGGTGGATAAACTCGACCCGTATCAACGCCATAGCAATTTAAACAAAGATTTAACCGCTGTTGGCATTGGCAATTTACTTGCTGGGTCATTGGGTGGGTTGCCGATGATTGCTGAAATTGTCCGGAGCAGTGCTAACGTCAATAACGGCGCGAAAACGGGTTGGGCGAATTTTTTCCATGGTGCGTTTTTACTCTTGTTTGTGGTGTGCTTTCCTCGACTCATCCACAGTATTCCGCTGGCTGCTTTAGCGGCGCTACTTGTGTTTACGGGCTTTAGATTAGCCTCACCGCGTGAATTTGCTAACGTAATGGGCATTGGGAAAGAGCAACTATTGATGTTCGTTGTCACCATTATTAGCGTGATTGCCACGGATTTACTGGTAGGCGTGGCAATTGGCATTTTCGTGAAATTGTGCATACACGTTTTGCACGGCGTCAAACTGCGCAATTTATTCAAAATTCATTTCACGCAAACAACCAAATCAGATGGCGCTGTACTGATTAAAATTCAAGGAGCGGCGATTTTTTCCAATTTTCTTTCCCTCAAAGAATGGCTAGCGACACTCGAAAAGGGTAAAACCCTGATTTTTGATAACAGCCACGTCACATTGCTTGACCATACGGTCATGGAATTTTTCCATGAATTTCAACATGACTACGAATCACAAGGCGGCTATTGTGAATTTATTGGCTTAGAGCATCATGAAGCTTTCTCTTCACACCCGCTTGCGGCGCGTCGTCTTAGAGTTATCGAGGCACGCTAATGATTCTCTTTCTCGCTTATAGCGCGATTATATTGAGTATTCTGTCAGGGAGCATCGCCCTCATGCGTTTATCATGGCCAGCGCTACCGCTGCAGTGGATCTTTTGGCTGATGCGTTTAGCTAG
>DPKY01000130.1 GCA_003542275.1 Methylococcaceae bacterium
GCATGACCAACACTTATATGCTCGCAGGCCAGCAACATCCAGACGAGATTCTGGCTTCGGTGAAATACGGTTTATATGCTAAAAATTTTGCGGGTGGTCAAGTTGATATTACGTCGGGTAAATTTGTGTTTTCAGCTAGCGAAGCGTATTTAATTGAAAATGGTAAAGTGACACGCCCTGTCAAAGGCGCGACCTTAATTGGTAATGGCCCAGATGTGTTAACCAAAGTATCTATGGTCGGTTGCGATTTAGAATTAGACAGTGGCGTGGGTACCTGTGGCAAGGACGGACAAAGTGTGCCTGTTGGCGTGGGACAGCCTACGTTGAAAATTGATGGCATTACGGTTGGCGGAACACAAGTTTAATGGATTAGTGGCTTATGAAATTTACAAAAATGCACGGCTTAGGGAATGACTTTGTTGTTGTTGATGCAATCAATCAGCGTATTGCGCTCTCGCCTAAGAAAATTCGTTTTATGGCTGATCGCCATACGGGAATTGGGTTTGATCAATTATTGGTCGTGGAGAAAACCGACCTAGATAATACCGATTTTAAATACCGTATTTTTAATGCAGATGGCAGTGAAGTGGGCCAATGTGGTAATGGTGCACGTTGTTTTGCGCGTTTTGTCCGCGATAAAAAATTAAGTACACAAGACGAAATTGTCGTGGAAACGAAGTCGGGAAAGCTTGTTTTGCGATTTACCGATAATGATTTAATCACCGTTGACATGGGCGTGCCTCGCCATCTCCCTGCTGAAATTCCCTTGCTTGCAGAGCAAGAGGCCCGTTTTTATACGGTAAAGGTCAATGATGTTGAAAAGGCGTTTGGCGCTGTGTCGATGGGCAATCCACACGCGGTGTTGCAAGTTAATGATATTAAAAGTGCACCTGTTGACACCATTGGTCCAGTGCTTGAGAGTCATGCAATTTTTCCTGAACGTGCCAATATTGGTTTTATGCAGGTAGTGAGCCGCGATGTGATTAAATTGCGGGTGTATGAGCGGGGGGCGGGTGAAACGCAGGCGTGTGGCAGTGGAGCGTGTGCGGCGGTGGTCATTGGGATTGAACAAAATGTATTAGATAGCCATGTACGCGTAGAACTGCCTGGCGGTAATTTAGCCATTAGTTGGGCGGGGCGTGGACAGCCTGTTTTGATGACAGGGGAGGCGGTGTCGGTATTTGAAGGATTTATTGCATTATGAGTGAGAAAGAAACAGCTCCCCCCTCAAAAAAAGCGAGTCGGGCAAAAAATACCACGCTCAAGGCGCCTAAAACATCTCGAACAAAAAAAACGGTGGACATTGATGATGAGCAAGTGGCAACGTATCTAAAAGCCCATCCAGATTTTTTCACTAAACATCTTCAATTGCTTGAAGACTTAAGTATTCCGCACCCTAGCGGTGGCGCAACGTCACTCATTTCAAAACAATTAGCGCTGTTTCGAGATCGTTATCAAGAAATGGAAAATCAGCTCATTGAGCTAATTGAGATTGCCCGCGATAACGATGCCGTGGTGAACCGTATGCACAAACTCAATTTAGCGTTACTTGATGCTAAAACACTCAAAGAAGTGGTGACGAACGTCAATCTTGTGTTATCGGAATATTTTCTAACAGATTTTGTTGCTATTCGCCTTATTCAATCCCCCTTGCAAACCGAATGTGACGACATTTTTATCTCACCTGATAGCAAAGATTTAAAACCTTTTGCGCGAGAACTTAGCTATGGTCTGCCGCGTTGTGGTCAACCCACACTCACGCAAGCGCGTGTGTTATTTGGTTTTAACGCCAATGAAGTAAAATCTTGTGCCATTATCCCAATGTTATTTACTGAACTTGAGGGATTGCTTGCCATTGGCAGTCGTGATGAAAATCGTTTTCATTCAAGTATGGGACATTTATTTCTCACGCAGATGAGTGAAGTGATTGCCACACGTTTAATTACGCTATTAAAAACGGACAAATAATTTTACTAACAATATGAGTTTATTGATTGCTTATTTAAGATTGTGTTGGTTTACCTCTGACCCAACCATTCTAGCGCCGAGTCGCACATTTTCTTATAACACGATCTTGTTTTACCTGATTTCTGGCATTATTGTTGAAGGGTTAATTGCGGATTTTGCTGATGGCACACTAGAGGTGTCGTTGCGCACGATTATGGCTTTTTCATCTGTGGCCACCTTTTTGTTTTTTAAACATAACTTATTGCTTTTTCAGCGTGTTTTTACGGCGATTTTTGTCTGTGAAAACTTTATTATGACGCTGGCTATTTTATGTGAAGTGCTCGATTTTATCATGGTGAAAATGCACTATGAATACCGCGAATGGGTCAGTATTAGTTTAGCGGTGTTTCTGGTCACATGGTATTTAGGGATTGTCGCGTATATTTTACGGCGATTTTTTGCAAATACTGTTAGCAGTAGCCTTGTTTTTGCATTTGCTTATTTTATTTTAACTTACGGCNNNNGCATTCCCATGCTATTTATGGATATTTGACAATGCGTTTTGTTCTGCCGCGCTCGCGCTTTGCTATTTTAGAACTTTTTTTTCTGATGACGTTGGTTGCTTTTGCGTTGCTACGCGTTGCGTTACTGATGAAGCAATGGGCGGATATTGATACGTCAATACCACAAGTTTTATTCGCATTTGTTATGGGCATTGTTTATGACAGTGCGTTTTACAGTTATTTACTCATTCCTTTTACGCTTTATCTCGTTGTTATGCCAATACGCTGGTATAACAGTCAACTTCATCGCGTCATTGCATTGCTTGTCTTTTTAGCGAGTTTGTATGCGTTGTTTTTCTTGATGCTGGCAGAATGGACGTTTTGGGAAGAGTTTGGTGTACGATTTAATTTTATTGCGGTTGATTATTTAATTTATACACACGAAGTCGTACAAAACATTGTTGAATCTTATCCGCTAGGTAAATTATTAGCAGGGGTATTATTTATCTCATTAAGCGTATTTGTATGGGTGCGCTCTCATGTTGTGACAACGTTTTATTATGAAGAAAACATCGCACAGCGGCTCAAAATAGGCGCATTATTACTGTTGCTACCTGTCCTCAGTTATTTTTGTATTCATCGAACTACCTATCAATTTTCAGCCAACACCTATTTGAACGAAATTGCGGCCAATGGTGCTTATCAGTTTTTTTCGGCATTTCGCAATAATGAACTCAATTATCGTCAATTTTATCGCCTTGCCAATGACGAAAAACTCTCTGAGGAAATTAAAACACAGCTTCAAGCAAACCATGACGGCCTCTACAATATCAAACGTCAAATTACCGCTGAGGGCGCTGAAAAAAAGTTAAATATTATTTTAATTACCGTAGAAAGTTTGAGCGCAGATTATTTGACAAAATTTGGTAATAAAAAAAATATTACGCCTTTTATGGATAACTGGTTTCAAGAAGGTGCTTTATTTACACATTTTTATGCAACCGGTACACGCACTATTCGTGGCCTTGAAGCGTTGACTTTGTCTATTCCCCCAACTGCCGGTCAATCGATAGTGAAACGCCCAGATAATGAGCGATTATTCAATTTAGGTCATGTTCTCCAAGAGCATGGCTACGATACGGCGTTTCTTTATGGCGGCATGGGGTATTTTGACAATATGAATGCCTTTTATGAAGGAAACGGTTATCGCATTGTCGATCAAACGCAATTCACCTCAGAAGAGATTACTTTTAAAAATGCGTGGGGCGTGTCTNNTATTATTTTTAATCGTACAGTAAAAGAAGCGGATAAGGATTTTGCACAAAATAAACCCTTCTTTTTTCAAATTATGACGACGACCAATCATCGTCCCTATACCTATCCTGAAGGCAAAATCGATATCCCTTCTGGGCAAAGTCGTGAGGGAGCGGTGAAATATACCGATTACGCGATACAGGCGTTTATCAATACAGCCAAAAGCAAACCTTGGTTTGATAATACGCTCTTTGTGTTGGTGGCAGACCATTGCGCAGGCAGTGCGCGGAAAACGGAATTGCCCGTTGATAAATACCATATTCCCTTTTTTATTTACGCCCCTAAACATCTTGCCCCAATGGAAAATACAACATTATCCAGTCAAATTGATGTGGCACCGACGTTACTAGGACTGCTAAATTTACGTTATGAAAGCCAATTTTATGGGCAAAACATTCTACAAGTTGCGCCTGAAAAAGGTCGCGCGTTGATTAGTAATTATCAAAAATTGGGGTTGTTTAAAGAGAACAAATTGGTGTATTTATCGCCCCAACAAAAAGTCGATGTGGTGGGCGACCCACTTGGCGAGCATCACGTTTTAGAACCTCAAAATCAAGCAGCGTTAGTGGATGAGGTGATGAGT
>DPKY01000198.1 GCA_003542275.1 Methylococcaceae bacterium
GTGCTAACTCACCCTCTGGAATTGTGTGTATAGGCGCTACACGTGCATTTTCACGCTCATCGCGTTGCGGTATTGCCACAACAGGCGCCACTTGCGGCGCGTTGATGTCGCTTGGGGAGGGCGCGGGGAGCGACGTTGCTTGTTTGCTTTGTGTTGTGTTATCGTCACCTTGACATACCCACTCTTTGCCATCGCTGCTCTGTGCGCAATTCCAGGCGGACGATTTTTCTGCCGCAGGACTTGCATAGGGAAAAAATGAGACCAAAAGTAAAAATAAACGACGCTGCATAAGTTGTGAATAAATGAAGTTTAATAGCCTAATGAAGGGCAAATCGACTAGAATGCGATGATGCTTTATCTGCCCATTTTAACCTAATTTCGCCTTCGCATTCTATTTTTAATAACAACATGATACCCAGTGATTTAAGACTACTCACACTCCTCGACTGGCTTGAAAACGATTGTTTACTGCCTGTTTCCTCGTGTAAACCCGCCTCAAATGATGCGAGTTTTCGTCGCTATTTTCGCGTCATCATTGAAGGCGATGCCTTTATTGTCATGGACGCACCGCCAGATAAAGAGGACATTATTCCCTTTATGGACATTGCGCTGTTATTCAAACAAGCCGGTGTCAACACACCACGCATTTTGCACCACAATCTCCAAGAAGGGTTTATTCTTTTGGAAGATTTTGGCTCAACGTGGCTACTTGATGCACTCGATAACACGACAGCGGGCACACTCTACCGTCAAGCACTTTTGGATTTGTTGCCTCTACATACCCATCCAGCGTTATTGCAAGCAACGTTGCCTGCTTATGACGCGGCGCTATTGCACCGTGAGATGGGATTATTTGAGGAATGGTTTGTTGAGCAGTATTTAGACGATGAATTACCGCCGGTGTTGTGGGAAAATGTGCAAGCCTTACTGATTGCCAATGCACTTGAGCAGCCTCGCGTATGTGTCCATCGTGATTATCATTCGCGTAATATAATGGTTCTGCCTGATGGTGAGTTGGGTGTGTTGGATTTTCAAGACGCGGTGCTAGGTGCGCTCACCTATGATCTCGTGTCGCTTTTGCGCGATTGCTATATTAGTTGGCCTGAGGCGCAAGTTGATGAATGGTTACGGGCGTATTTTGACGAGTTGGTGAAGGAAAAAGTAGTGGACGTTGACTATGCGCATTTTAAGCGTTGGTTTGACTTAATGGGGGTGCAGCGCCACTTAAAAGCCATTGGTATTTTTGCTCGCCTGCATTTGCGTGACGGTAAATCGGATTATCTCAACGCCATTCCGCGCACGTTGCAGTATGTCATTGCGGTGAGTAGAAATGACCCCGCCTTGTACGATTTTTACCATTTTTTAATGCAACGCATAGCGCCTGCAATAGAAAAATAATTTACTTTATTGAATTGACGTTTGGAGCAAGTGATGACCCATTTCCTGAAATTATCCCCAATAATGCTTCTGCTTTTTCTGCCGATGTTTGCACAAGCAGACGCTGATACAAAAAAAGTGGATGACAAAACACAAGCCGCCGCTGCGGAGAGCGAAAGTGAGGGCGAGGGCGATGCAGAAGAGGCCAAGCCCTGTTTAGGCAAAACACTCAAAAGCAAGTTCACTGTCAACGCCAATGGCACCGTCACCGACAAAAAAGCCAAATTGATGTGGATGCAGTGCAGTCTTGGGCAAAGTGGCCCTGACTGCAGTGGCGCGGCGCAAACCTTTACCTATGAGCATTCGCAGCAACAAGCGAAAATAATCAATGAAACCGGTTTTGCAAACTTTAAAGATTGGCACGTGCCTACGCTAAAAGAGTTAACATCTATGGTGGACGTCACTTGCGGTCAACCCGTGCTCAATACGACTGTCTTTCCTAATGTGCCTAAAGGTTGGTTTTGGACGTCTTCCCCCCATAATAGTAATAACTACTACGCGTGGATGGTCTACTATGAACACGCAAAACACCATACCGATGTAAAATACGGTACAAATTACGTTCGATTAGTCCGCGATGATGTGAAATAATCGAAAAAATTCTTTCTTAATGTGATATGTTTTTCTATGAATGACACCCTAACGCAACTTGCCGCTGTCTTAGAGCAACGCAAGACACAGTCACCTGATAGCTCTTATGTTGCAAGCCTTTATGCAAAAGGACTGGATACCATTTTAAAAAAAATAGGTGAAGAAGCCACTGAAGTGGTGATTGCCGCAAAGGACGCCAATTCAACACAGATTATCTACGAAACAGCCGATTTATGGTTTCATTGCATGGTGCTACTTGCCCAGCAGGACCTACATCCNNATTTGGCATTGGCTGATCGTGTTGTTGATCGTGGTCATGGTGTTTGGCACCAAAAAACTGCGCAATGTCGGATCTGATGTGGGCGGCGCCATTCGTAATTTTCGTTCTGCAATGAAAGAGGGGCAGGGTGAAGACGACGCACACCACGACAGCCACGTCATTGAAGGCGAAACGTCAACGCCACCTGCGGCGCCCTACAAATTTAAGAAAAAAGATAGCGCTCAATGAGTGCTAAAAAACGCCTTATTATTGGCATGACAGGTGCTACAGGTGCCGTTTATGGTGTACGTATGTTGCAAGTGCTAAAATCTCAGCCACAATGGGAAACGCATCTTGTGATTTCCTCAGCGGGGCTGGTGAATTTAAAGCATGAGCTCGACATGACGCGCGAGGACATTGCCGCGTTAGCGGATGTGACACACGGCATTCACGACATTGCCGCCACGATTGCCAGTGGTGGCTTTAAAACAGAAGGCATGATTATCGCGCCTTGTTCGATGAAAACGCTCGCCGCCGTGGCGCACGGTTTTGGCGATAACTTAATTTCACGCGGGGCAGACGTTGTCTTAAAAGAGCGTAGACGCCTTGTTGTCGTGCCGCGTGAAACGCCACTGCATCTTGTGCATATTCGTAATATGGGCATGGTGACAGAAATGGGCGGCATTATTTTTCCGCCCATGCCCGCTTTTTATAATAAAACCGATTCGCTCAGCGTCATGGTCAACGAAACCGTAGGGCGAATTTTGGACTTATTTGGTGTTGACGTAGCGGGGCTTTATACCCCGTGGGAAGGCATAAAAAAATAAGCGATGCTTTTTGCTGATTGTGAGTATTAAGAAAAACAATAAAATCACCTCTGCTATCCCCGCCACTGCGCACTGAGCGCCCGTTTTTGTGTCGCCGTTAATTGCTTAACTTGCCATTCTAATTCACTTGCTTGTGAGCGCGTGTCACAGGTAGTAAACGCGAGAATATGAGACGGTTTATTGCGCTGGGTAAATTTCGCACCACGCCCTTGAAGGTGTTGCGTAAAGCGCCTATTGAGATCTGTTGTAATACCGGTGTAAATCTTGCCATTGCAACATTCAAGCATATAAACAAACCAGTTACCCTTTTTTTGAATCATCTACGTTAATAACTTACTTGAAGAGCAATGAAAAATAGCATTCGTCGCGTGAAAAATAACCATTATCACATAATAGGGGAAAAATAATGTCTGTTATGCCTTTTATGTCACCCATGGTTAACATGGTTAAAAAGAAGATGCGTTGTTTTATGGGGCGTCAATTATTTTTCTCCCTTGCGCTCGCATGGCTGCTGAGTGCGTGCCACAGCGCCCCCGAGTCGCCCAAGCCGCCCACAGCACCCCCGCCTACGGTAAAAGTGGCGCAAGTGTTGAGCAAAGAGATAACGCCGTGGGATGAATACACAGGGCGCATTGAAGCGGTAAACGAAGTGCAATTACGCGCACGCGTCAGCGGCTATATTGAAAAAGTGCAATTTAACGCCGGTGAAAAAGTCAAAAAAGGCGATGTGTTATTTTTAATTGACAGTCGCCCTTATAAGTCGCAACTCAACTACGCCACTGCCGAGCAAGCAAAAGCCAGTGTCAAATATGAATTCGCCAAAAATGATCTCGCGCGTGCCGAGCAACTCATCGCAGAAAAAGCCATTTCACTTGAAGAATTGGATTCGCGCACACACGCGGTGCACGAAGCCTTGGCTGTACTCGATGCCGCTAAAGCAACTGTTTATGCCGCGCAACTCAATGTGTCGTATTGTGAAATACGCGCCCCCATCAATGGGCGTATTAGCCGAGCGTTATTCACCGAAGGCAATTTAGTCACACCTTCAGACAATGCCGTGCTGGCAACGATTGTGTCGCTCAATCCCGTTTATGTTTACGTCGATGTGGACGAGCAGGCGATGTTGCATTATCGCGCTCGCTCAAACAGTCAAGATTTCAATCTCAATGGCGCACCGGTGTCACTGACCTTAAATAGCGATGTAGGACGCGATTTTCAAGGCTATATTGATTACATTGCTCCAAAAGAAGACACCAAGACGGGCACGATTACGTTGCGTGGTGTGTTTGATAATACCGATGAGCTGCTCAGTCCGGGTTTTTTTGCGCGTATGCGTGTGCGTAGCGCCGCGCCTTATCGGGCGCAACTGCTGCCTAGTCGCGCGATTGGCGTCGATCAATCGCAGTCGTTTGTTTGGGTGCTAAAGGACGATAATCATGTGGAATACCGCAAAGTGACATTAGGGGCCAGTGAAAAGAATTGGCGCGTCATTGAAGCGGGGGTGAGCGCACAAGAATGGGTGGTCATTGATGGTTTGCAAAAAATGCGACCCAACATTCAAGTGAATCCTGAACGCCTTGACGTTGCTAACCTTGCCGAATAAGGCGATTATTTTATGGATAAATTTACCCGTTTTTTTATCAATCGCCCGATTTTTGCGGCGGTGTTATCTATTCTTATTGTGTTGGTGGGGGGGCTTGCGCTGATAAAATTACCCATTACGCAATACCCCGAAATCGCGCCGCCGACAGTCATGGTAACGGCAACCTATCCGGGCGCGGATGCAAAAGTTGTTGCAGAAACGGTCGCCACGCCCATTGAGCAAGAAGTCAATGGGGTTGAGGATATGCTCTATATGTCCTCAACGTCCACGAATAGCGGCACCATGATGCTCACTATCACGTTTAAACCCGGCACGAATTTGGATAAATCACAGGTACTGGTGCAAAACCGCGTCGCGCTTGCTGAACCGAAACTGCCTGAAGAAATTCGCCGTCAAGGCATTAGCGTGAAAAAAAGTAGCCCTGATTTGAGTTTAGTGGTCAATTTGATTTCACCTAATAAGCGCTACGACAGTGTGTACATGAGCAATTATGCGCTTTTGCAAATCAAAGACAGTCTGGCGCGTCTGCCTGGTGTGGGGGATATTTTTGTTTTCGGGGCGCGTGATTACAGTATGCGTTTGTGGCTCAATCCCCAAAAAATTGCTGCCTTGAATTTAACGGCAAGTGAGGTGGTTCAAGCGGTGCGTGAGCAAAATATTCAAGTGGCAGCAGGCGTTGTGGGGCAAGCGCCTTCAGCGCACGCCAGTGAATTTCAATATACACTCACCACAACAGGGCGTCTTACCACTAGCGAGCAATTTGGCGACATTATTATCAAACAGGGCAATTATGGCGAAGTGGTTAAACTCAAAGATGTCGCACGCATTGAACTAGGCGCCAAAGATTACAATGCGGGATTGTTTTTAGATGGTCAACCTACGGTAGGCCTTGCTATTTTTCAGCTGCCGGGCTCTAACGCGCTTGAAACCAAACAAGCGGTTGTCGATGCCATGGAAAAGCTCAAAACGCAATTTCCTGAAGATTTAGATTACGTCATGGTTTACGACACCGTGGTGTTTATTTCGCAATCCATTGACGCCGTTGTTAAAACGCTCTTTGAAGCGATTTTGCTGGTGGTGCTCGTTGTTATTA
>DPKY01000092.1 GCA_003542275.1 Methylococcaceae bacterium
AGCCAAGAATATGCGCAAATCAGCCCGCTCGTAGACTGCTACAAACGCTACGAACAACTGCTCGATGCGTTGAGCGCTGCAAAGGACATGGCAAACGACAGTGACCCTGAGATGCGTGAGTTAGCCAAAGATGAACTGGTAGAGACACAACGTCACATTGAGCAATTAGAACATGAATTGCAACTGCTACTGCTGCCCAAAGACCCTAACGATAATCGCAACATTTTCTTGGAAATTCGCGCCGGCACGGGTGGCGACGAGGCGGCGATTTTTTCAGGCGATTTAGCGCGAATGTATCAACGCTTCAATGAACGCAAAGGCTGGCAGACCGAAATTATCAGTGAAAGTGAAGGTGAGCACGGCGGTTATAAAGAGATTATTTTGCGTGTTTCTGGGCGCGATGTGTATTCACAATTAAAATTTGAATCGGGCACACACCGCGTGCAACGCGTGCCTGAAACCGAATCACAAGGCCGTATTCACACCTCCGCGTGCACGGTTGCTATTATGCCTGAAGTGGAAGAAATTGATGCTATTGACATCAATCCCGCTGATTTGAAAATCGATACCTATCGCGCCTCAGGTGCGGGTGGACAGCACATTAACAAAACCGAGTCCGCTATTCGTATTACGCACATTCCCTCTGGCGTGATTGTCGAATGCCAAGACGAGCGCTCACAACATAAAAATCGCGCTCGTGCCATGTCGCTGCTCGCTTCACGCTTACTCTCCGCCAAGCAAGAAAAACAACACGCCGAGCAATCGTCCATGCGCAAACTCCAAGTAGGCAGCGGTGACCGCTCTGAACGCATTCGCACCTACAATTACCCACAAGGCAGACTCACCGACCATCGTATCAATTTAACCCTCTACAAACTTGACGATATTATGGAAGGTGGTCTCGCACAAGTTATTGAGCCACTGATTAGCGAACATCAAGCCGAATTACTCACGCAACTTGGCGATGAATAACGCTCCACCTAAAACGCGATGATAAACGAATGATTCACTACATTATTCGACGCCTACTTTATGCGCTGCCGCTATTATTTGCGGTCAACGTGCTGACATTTGTCCTGTTTTTTGTAATCAACAGCCCAGACGATATGGCGCGTATGCAACTAGGCCAAAAACACGTCACGACCCAAGCCATTGAAAATTGGAAACAACAACACGGCTACGACAAGCCACTGCTCTGGAATACCAATGCCTTGGGCGGCGAAAAAATCAGTCAAACTATTTTTTACCGTAAATCAGTGGACTTGTTATTTTTTCATTTTGGCATNNATGGTGCTTTTTCGGCGCGGTTATATTGAAAAAATAGGCATTGTTCTCTGCGTGACACTGATGTCCATTTCATCGCTGTTTTATATTATCAGCGGTCAATTTTTGATAGCAAAGCTCCTCAAATTAGTACCCATCTCAGGGTATGATGACGGTTTTGCATCCATCAAATTTTTAATTTTACCCATTGCCATTGGTGTGTTGAGCGGTATGGGTTCGGGCGTGCGCTGGTATCAGACATTATTTTTAGAAGAAGTGGAAAAAGACTATGTTCGCACAGCCAGAGCAAAAGGTCTCACGCAAACGCAAACGCTGTTCTACCACGTTCTCCCTAACGCCATGATTCCTATTTTGACGGGCGTGGTGGTACTGTTGCCGCTACTTTTTATGGGCAGCTTGATTATGGAATCTTTTTTTAGTNNATCGTTTTTTAAATTTCCAGGCCTTGGAAGCTATACCATCGATGCGATTAACAGCCAAGATTTTGCCATCGTACGCTCAATGGTTTTTTTAGGCTCTGTACTTTACATTCTGGGCTTATTGCTCACCGATATTTCCTACACACTCGTTGACCCGCGTGTGCGTTTATCTTAAAAAACAATAACATGATAAATCAATTAAAACATAAAATCCGTGATATTCCTGATTTTCCTAAAGAAGGCATTCTCTTCAAAGACATCACCCCGCTTCTCAAAGACCCCGCCGCGTTAAAATGTGCCACGCATCAACTCGTCGAGCCTTTTTTGGGCAGCGATATTAACGTCATTGCCGGCATGGAGGCGCGAGGGTTTATTTTTGGTAGCCTAGTGGCATGGGAAATGGGATTACCTTTTGTGCCTTTGCGCAAACCCAACAAACTCCCCTACGACGTGGAGAGCGTATCGTATGAGCTAGAATACGGCAGCGCTCGCTTAGAAGCACATATCGACGCGTTCACGAA
Source organism: Methylococcaceae bacterium (assembly GCA_003542275.1). Lineage (GTDB taxonomy): Bacteria > Pseudomonadota > Gammaproteobacteria > Methylococcales > Methylomonadaceae > UBA10906. The sequence continues at coordinate 2,225 of DPKY01000092.1, forward strand.
AGGTGATCGCGTATTATTGATTGACGATTTGCTTGCCACGGGCGGCACGGCAAAAGCGAGTTGTGAATTAGTTGAAAAACTGGGTGGTATTGTGCACGCGTGTGCATTTGTTGTGGAACTCGATTTTCTTCAAGGCCGAGAAAAATTAAAAGCCTATGACGTGCATTCTTTGTTGCATTTTTAGCCATTAAAACAAGCAATAAAAAAGGGCGTTAGCAAGCACGCTAACGCCCCTTTTGTTTTCGCATTTACTGCTTTATTTCGCGTGGGAAAGATGGGCCTTTTCAATTTTATGATTGGCCTGTGCATAGCGTTGCGCGGTTTCATCAAACTGACGTGCCACGCTACTAAAAGAGTGTGCGGTGTTTTCAAATTGCTTGGTGTAATCACGCCAATTTATGGTCAGCGATGCCTCATCGTTTTCTGCCATCAAATCCTCGTCTGCGCCCACATTACCATCCATTTCCAAGCTTTTACGCCACTGTAAGAAAGATTCTCGCGTAAAAACGTATTTATCCATCGCCGCTTCATTGATAAATTTTAATGCGCCTTCCGCATT
>DPKY01000206.1 GCA_003542275.1 Methylococcaceae bacterium
GCTTTTTTATTTTAAAACGATTTATTTTTTGCCTAAATTACTTAGCACATAAACCATACCAAGCACTGCAAAAATTTCAAAAAGACCGCTACCGTCAGAAGATTCGCTGTATTCTTCTTTCATAATAATGGAATCTTTTTCGTAAACGTCCGATTCGCAACCCGTTAATTGAACGACAACTAAAACCAATAACACAAGTAGACATTTTTTCATCATGCGGAGACCTTTTCTTTTGGTTGTTTGTATTGAATGAAATTGAAAAGACTTATTTCTTTCTCGATAACGTCAAACGCAAATCTTGTCCAATATAGCGTACATTTTGCCATTGAAAATGCTTTTTTTCCTGCATAGATGCCAGTTCTGGCAGCACAAAAATGCCTTTTCCTTTATCGCCTAGCACGCATGGCGCCATGTAAATTAACCATTCATCCACTAAATTTGCTTCTAACAACGCGCCATTTAAACTCGCACCCGCTTCGACAAACACATTATTGATTTCTTTTTCGCCAAGAAAGGTCATCACTGCCAGTAAGTCAAGACGACCTTGATACGCAGGTAATCTAAACACCTCAAATCCCGCTTGCTCAAGTTGGCGCTTTTTTTGCGCATCGTCGCTGCACGTCAACACCCAAATAGGGCCTTCTACTTCGCGCATTTTTGCATGGGGTTGTAGCTTGAGCTGTGAATCAAGTACCACGCGCACGGGCTGAACCAGTGGAAAATCAACGCGAGCATTGAGCACGGGATTATCGGCCAGTACGGTTCCTATTGCCGTGAGAATAGCGCTACTTTGTGCACGAAAACGGTGTACGTCTGCGCGTGAAGGCGGCGAGGAAATCCATTGACTTTCGCCATTAGCCAGCGCCGTGCGACCATCTAGGCTCATGGCAATTTTACTGCGCACAAACGGACGTTTTCGGATCATGCGCGATAAAAAACCCTCGTTGAGTGTTTCTGCTTGTTCGTTGAGAATATCGCAAACGACCTCCATGCTCGCTGCTTTACAACGCGCAAGACCTTGCCCTGATACCAACGGATTGGGGTCGCGCATGGCAACAACAACCCGTGAGATGCCCGCTGAAATTAACGTATCACAGCACGGTGGCGTGCGCCCGTGATGACTGCACGGTTCAAGGGTCACATACGCCGTGGCGCCCTCTACGGGTTGTGTGGCGTGCGTGAGGGCATACACTTCCGCGTGCGCTTGCCCTGCGCGTTCGTGCCAGCCTTCGCCAATGATTTCACCCTTTTTCACCAGCACACATCCCACGCGCGGATTTGGGTCAGAGGTATAGCGTCCTCGCTCGGCAAGAATAAATGCGCGGGCCATGTAATAAAAGTCATTATGATGTGGGGCGTTAGTTATCATCGTGGTTCTCGCTATGTAAATTGGCAATAACGTCGTTAAATTCACTGACATCTTGAAAACTGCGATACACCGACGCAAAACGCACATAAGCGACATGGTCAATATGGCGCAGCTCCGTCATCACTTTTTCACCCAAAAGTTGGCTAGAGATTTCCGTATCGGTTTTCCCCAGCAAACTGTGTTTGATGCGATTGACCGCAAGGTCAATGGTGTCACGATTTACCGGTCGCTTCTCAAGAGCTTTGAGAAAGCCAGAGCATAATTTTCGCTCATCAAAAGGCTGTCGCGTGCCGTTGCATTTCACAACGTCAGGCATATCGAGTTCAGCCACTTCGTAGGTGGTAAAACGCGCTTTACAGCCACAACATTCGCGTCGTCGCCTTACCTGATCACCATCATTAGCAAGGCGGGAATCTAAAACACGCGTCTCATTTTCAGCGCAAAAAGGGCAACGCATAACACAGGTATCCTAAAAATAAAAAAATCAACTTGTCACTGGCGCGTAATCCATTATCAAGGGCGCGTGATCTGAAAATGGCTCCCCTGTATAAATATGCGCGGCATGGACGCGATGTTTGAGTGACGGGCTAATAATTTGATAATCAATGCGCCATCCTACATTATTGGCTCTGGCTTGCCCACGATTTGACCACCAAGTGTACTGCTCGGCGTCTTGATTGATGACGCGAAAGGCGTCCACCCATTGATCATCCTGCAAAAGCGCGTCCATCCACGCCCGCTCCTCTGGCAGAAATCCTGAGTTTTTTTGATTGCCGCGCCAATTTTTTAAATCAATGGCCTGGTGGGCAATGTTCCAATCACCACAAATGACCACGTCGCGCCCTCTATCCGCCATTTTTTTGAGATGTAAACGCAATTTTTCAAGCACTTCATATTTAAACTGCTGCCGCACTTCCCCCGATGAGCCCGATGGCAAATACAGCGAAACGACACTCAAATTCCCCCATTGTGCTTCAATGTACCGTCCTTCGGCATCAATGTCCGTATCGCCCATGCCGACAATGAGATGATCGGGCTTTTCTTTGCAATATAGCGCCACGCCACTGTAGCCTTTTTTTTGCGCATCATGGTAGAAACAATGATAAGGCGCGGGAAAAAACAGGGTTTCATCAAGCTGGGCAACGTGTGCTTTGGTTTCTTGAATGCAGACAATATCGGCCTCTTGTTTTGCCAGCCAAGTAAAAAATCCTTTGCGCTGGGCGGAGCGAATACCGTTGGCATTGAATGTAATAATACGCATAAAAAAATGAATCCATTGCGAATTGTAAGTTAAGTGGGTATCATACTGCGTTTTTACTTATCAATGCCCGTTTGTGGCAATGCGAAACACTATGAAACCAGAAATTCATCCTAATTATAAACAAATTACCGTCTCTTGTGGTTGCGGTAATACTTTTGTGACCGGTTCTGCGTTGGCTAAAGACTTACAAATTGAGGTTTGTTCATCTTGCCATCCCTTCTATACAGGGAAACAACGCGTTGTCGACACAGCCGGTCGTGTTGATAAATTCAACAAACGCTTTGGCCGATAATTTTTTATTATCCGCTAACAAAAAAAGCCGATACGTTTTGCGTATCGGCTTTTTTTATATCGGCTGGCGCGGAACGTTACGCCTCAGTGGCACTTTTTGCACGACGCGACGTTGAGCTCATGCGTTTTTTACTTTTGTCTTTTTTGGCGGCGCCGTCATCAAATTTGGAAAACTTCTTTCCTTCTGACGATTTTGCCCCGTTGCCGCTCAGGCCCAAACTGGAAATATTGAGCGATTGCCCCACCACGCGCACTTTACGCAAGGCTTGCAATAACTCTTTAGGCATTCCAGCGGGTAATTCAACGGTGCTGTAGTCATCCTCAATGCGAATGCGGGCAATATGATCACCATCAATCCCTGTTTCGTTAGCAATCGCGCCAACAATGTTACCCGGTTTAACGCCGTGCGCATGACCCACTTCAATGCGGAACGTTTCCATTTCAATAGTTGAGCCACCAAAATCCCGTCTAGGGCGACGTTCACCACGGGGATTGCCACGCCCCTCACTACGCGATTCTCTGCGCGAGGGGCGCTCATCGCGCTCTGCTCGTTCGGATACGCGCTTAGGTGGCGACATCAATAGCGGCTCATCACCTTGCACCAGTTTTGCCAATGCCGCCGCAATTTCCAGAGCGGTCACATTGTGCTCATGCTCATATTGCTCAATTAACTGCGTGAAGAAACTCAATTCATGCGCCGCGAGCGTGTCGGTAATATTTTGCTTGAAGCGGTTGATGCGCTTATTGTTGATGATTTCTGTTGACGGCAAATCCATTTGCTCGACTTTTTGCTTGGTTGCGCGTTCAATATTGATTAACAATTTACGCTCACGCGGTGCGATAAACAAAATAGCATCCCCCGTGCGCCCTGCGCGACCCGTACGACCAATACGGTGGACATACGACTCCGTGTCGTAGGGAATATCGTAGTTGAGAACGTGGGTAATTCTGTCTACATCAAGGCCGCGTGCTGCGACGTCTGTTGCAATTAAAATATCCAGTTTGCTATTTTTTAAATGATTGATAGCTCGCTCACGCAAACTCTGTGACATATCGCCATTGATGGCGGCCGCAGAATAGCCCCGCGCTTCCAATTTTTCAGCTAATTCAATCGTCGCGGTTTTTGTCCGCACGAAAATAATCATGCCGTCAAAGGTTTCGGCTTCTAAAATACGGGTGAGGGCATCTAATTTGTGAATGCCGCTCACCAGCCAATAGCGCTGACGGATATTTTCAGCCGATGCGTTGGTGACTTTAATGGTCACGTGTTCGGGCTCGTGCAAATATTCTTGCGCAATTTTGCGAATCGCCGTTGGCATGGTCGCCGAGAAGAGGGCGATTTGGCGATTTTCAGGCGTTTGATCTAAAATCCACTCCACGTCATCAATAAATCCCATGCGTAGCATCTCATCGGCTTCATCAAGCACTAAAAACTGTAAATTATCCAGTTTCAGTGTGCCTTTGCGCATATGGTCCATCACGCGCCCAGGTGTTCCAACTACCACTTGCGCCCCACGTTTGAGCTGGCGTAGCTGTGTACCGTAATCTTGACCGCCGTAAATGGGCAGTACATGAAAATCTTTTAAATACGACGCATAGCGCTGAAAGGCCTCGGCAACTTGAATCGCTAACTCGCGCGTTGGCGCGAGCACTAAAACTTGCGTGTCTTTTTGCTTTAAATCAATACGTGACAAAATAGGCAAGGCGAATGCGGCCGTTTTACCTGTACCCGTTTGGGCTTGCCCCAACACGTCTTTACCATTGAGAATATAAGGGATAGTTTGGGCTTGAATGGGAGAGGGCGTTTCGTAACCGATGTCTTTGAGCGCTTTGAAAAGCGGCTCAATGAGACCTAAATCACGAAAAGACAATGGAAGGGATGTATCGTTAGACATAATGTACCTGTTGCATAATTTTTGAATGCGCGACATCGCGCGGGGAGAATCATTGTTTCCAATGGTCAAAATTATAGCGCATTTGCACGCTATTCTGCTAATTTAGCCATTTTTAAAGATTTGCTTGCTATAATAGGCAACGCTTAGGTCATTTTATTTTTAAACCCGCACATTTCATTTTTAGAGAGCTTTCATGATTCAAGGTAGTATCGTTGCATTAGTCACCCCGATGGATAACAACGGTGTCGTGGATACCGACAGTTTAGCGGCATTGTGTGAATTTCATATTGAGCAAGGCAGCGATGCGCTCGTCGCAGTGGGCACAACAGGTGAATCGGCCACGTTAGATGAAGCGGAACACTGCGAGGTGATTCGCTTCATTGTTGAGCGCGTCGCCGGGCGCATTCCCGTGATTGCCGG
>DPKY01000162.1 GCA_003542275.1 Methylococcaceae bacterium
GCACTATTGCATTTGAACTTGATTGGTGATATGCGTGATGCGATGCTCGAATCCGGTTTTATTGACGTGCAAACCTTATTTTTCCCGCAATGTATTTATCCTTCGGGATGGTGGAGTGCAACGATGGCAAGTAAATCTACCTTCGTATTTAGAGAAAATGATTGCGCATATAAATCATTTGATACACAGTATTATAATGTTGATATTCACCATGCCGCGATGGCCCAACCCGAATTTTTTAAAAAAGCGCTTAGTTAAATTTTTTAATTTTAGTTGAGATAAAATGACACGAGAAAAAACAATACAAAAAGAATTATGGTTACTGCGTCATGCAAAATCTGACCGTCATGCAAAAGGAAAGGACATCAATCGTCCGCTAAAAAAGCGCGGCATACGCGATGCGACCAATATGGGGATTTGGCTGAAAAATCAGAAATTATTACCTGATGTGATTTTATGTTCACCGGCAAAAAGGGCATTTGATACGGCTAATCTTGTTTTCAATGCAAACAAAGCAGAAAACGAAAATGACGCGATGATTGTACTAAACGAGGCGCTTTATGATAGTGACTTGGATACGTTAAAACATATCTTGTCTGGATATGAAGAAACAGTACACAAAATTGTATTAGTTGGCCACAATCCTGAATTAGAATTGTTTTTGCGCTCTTTACTCGGTCAAGGCGCACTACCAGAAAATGAAAAACTGTTTCCCACGTGTGCTCTGTTTCGTTTATCGCTAACGACCCGTTGGCGTGAGTTATCAGCACAACAGGCGACACTCATTTCCGTGACGTATCCCAAAATGCTGTTAGATTAAAAACAGTCGCGCTTAACTGAAATATGACATGATAAGTAGTAACACAATTTATTCTCCTATTACGTTTGAATCTTATACAATACGCCTTTTAGAGTTTGATGACGACACGATTACTCAAGCCGTAAATTTATTGTGCGCGAATTGCCCAAATGAATCAGCGCGTTATGATGATGAGCGTTTGCGTGGTGAAATAGAATGTCTTAACACGCGCCCTTTTTATAAGCTATTTTTTGGTGCGTATGATAGCGATAATTCGCTTGTTGCGGTGGGCGGTGTTAAAGCAGCCGATTGGGCATCGGATACCCATATTCTTTATACGATGGCCGTTGATAAAGCGCATCGCGGTAAAGGCTTGGGGACAAAATTAGAATGGATTCGCATTCAATGGGTGCGTGAGCATTTTAATCATGGTCGATTTTTGGTGAGCACCAAACATAAAAAGCGTTTTGAACGCTGGGATTTTCACGTTATCAGTGAAATCAATGGACGGCATCTTATGATGTTAACTTTTTAATGACTTTTTAATGACTTTTTATTAGAGCTTGTTCTTGCAGGCGCTTGTCATGGTAGATCACGACGCCATGATTGATTGAAACAACGCCTTTTTTGACTAATTTTGTTAATATCTCATTGGGGTTGATGGTTTCTTTAAAAAAACGATCGATATTATTTAAGAGTGTTTTTGATTTAGTCGGCCGTGGCTCGTTTTTGCTTAGATAAGCGCAGTATTGTTGAAAAGGTTTGCGCGGTTTTATGGGGACGACCACCGATTTTAGCGCTAATGTTGGCTTAGTTGTTGCGATGCGTCTTGCGCTTCGTCCTTGAGAGACGAGTAAATCCACAACAAAATCCAAATCGGTATCATTAGAAATAATATCATAATGCGTGTCGATAGGATTTTGCACGGCGAGCATTCCCGCCCAAAAAGCAATGCCAAAGTCGGCAGCATTTTTGAAGGTGCTAGGCATTTTTACAATTTTGAGTGAACCTGATGAAAAAGCCCGTGAAAGAGGTTCAATCCAATCAATGGGGATTTTGAAATCACTTCGTGCATAACAAATAATCACGCTGGCATAATCTGCCAAATCTTCCGTTAAATTTAGCAAGCGGTTAGGGCGATTTTCTATATCAAGTAGCAATACTTTCATTTTTTATTTTCCCATTTATTTTGTATAGCGTGCAATCTTTGTTTTGTATCATAGCGTTATTAGATGACAATTCGTTGACCAATTTATGGAAAAATGATGGAAAAATAAAAGCTAGGCATTAAAATAAAAAAATAGGCGTTGACACAAAACCGTCACAATTTTTGAGTATCATATCGCTGTCGTTTTAATGTTTTCAAGCAACTTTCTAAATGTTTCAATTTTTAGGTTTCTCTCAAGACCTAATGACGCTACATAGCTCTCTTTGTGATTGCATCGAGAGCTTTTTTTTGATTACCCAAATTTTAGGGGTGATCATCTGTTGCTTATCGCATTGTTAAAATCGGTCATTTTTTTGTAAAGCGTTCAATTTGTTAACTACTGCACTGTGTATAGGAGAGTAAAATGAAACAAAAAGCAATGAATCATGTCAAAATTTTTGCCGTAGAAACGACTATTTCCTCATTTCATTCGTATATTATCTGTGCTGCGCAACGCATAAATGATAATGAAATTCGTGGAGAGAGCTTTTTGCTTTATATTAGCAAAGGCACAAAAGCCAGGCTCGTCGCAATGGAGATTGTGGTACCTCATCATGCTGAATTGACCTTTTTTTCTGATTTAGATGAAGCCTTTGTCATTGAGGAGTGTTTACACCAAGGAAAAATCAATTTGCTTGATATAAACAAAAATAAAATGAATTATGATTATCGACCTGCAATAAAAAGTATTTTTGAAGTAGATATGGCCTATTTTTTTCATGGCATTTTTGCGAATGAAAATGTGCGAAATAAACTAAAGCTCATTGGTGACATCACACAAATTGAAGAACTCAAACGCATTCAAATAGTCAATAATTATACGTATGCGAATTTTAAACCGATGGAAATTCCCCTTTACACAGCATAATAGAAAAGACATAAAATTGTCATATTTATACTGTATAAATCTCACTGCACTTTGTCAATGAGTGTTGATTTAACGTCCTAAATAATTAAAATAGTTTGCGTTTTTTGGTGTTTTAGCATACATCACCCCCTATGACTTGTATGACTCATAGCGCCCCGTGTGTATTTTTTTTCGCTGGGCGCTTTTTTATTTCTGCATCCTTTTTATATCCCTATTTTATAAATGAGAATAGCCAGTTTTAAATGCTTAAATTGTCACAAAATAGTCATCAATATGTCGCATAAATGTCATAATTAACCCTTAGTATTCTCATTTACACACCATCATAAAAATCAAAAAGGTATCATTCATGTACAATAAAGAATCAAAAATTACCTCAGGGGCGATGCTGGTTATTGGCTCACTCCTCAGTCTTTCAAATACAGCAAATGCAACGAATGCCGCTGATGTTGAAACCCCCAAATTTTGGATTGATGCAGGGCAAAAAAGCCTTACAGACGCAGACAATACCGTTAACAATAAGAAAACCGCCAAAAATGTTATTTTATTTGTGGGGGATGGTATGGGGATTTCCACCATTACCGCTTCCAGAATTTTTGAAGGCCAACAAAAAGCAGGCAATCGTGGTGGTGAAGAGAATTCATTGAGTTTTGAACAATTCCCTCATGTAGCGCTATCAAAAACCTACAGCGTTAATCAGCAAACCTCTGATTCAGCGCCCACTATGGCGGCGATGATGACAGGCGTCAAAACCAATGACGGTGAATTATCTGTTGGTGCAAGCGTTGTTCGCCAAGAAAAAGACGCAGCGGTGATTGATGCTAATAAGACCATCACTTTGCTTGAGCAAGCAGAGTTGAAGGGGTTGTCAACAGGTATTGTTACTACAGCGCGTCTGACTCACGCCACGCCAGCGGCGTGTTATGCACATACTTCAGAGCGTAACTGGGAATCTGATGCAGATATACTCAAAGATGTACCAACGGGCGCAACAGTTAAAGATATCGCGTCACAGCTGGTAAATTTTAATGTTGGCAATGGATTAGAAGTGGCTTTAGGGGGCGGCCGCTCTTATTTTATGCCTAACACCATGGCTGACCCTGAAGATACAACAAAAAAAGGGTTGCGTAAAGACGGAGTAGATTTGACAGCACAGTGGCAGGCTAAGTATAAAAATTCTGCTTTTGTTTACGATAAAGCCGGCTGGGATAAGATTGATGTCAAAAACACTGACCATCTGCTTGGACTTTTTGAAAGCACTAACCACATGGAATACGAAGCCGACCGCGCAAGAGATACCGGTGGCGAGCCTTCATTAACGGAGATGACAGAGAAAGCGATCCAAATTTTATCAAAAAATAAAAAAGGGTATTTTCTCATGGTAGAAGGTGGGCGTATTGACCACGCACATCACGCGGGCAATGCTTACCGCGCATTAACTGAAACCGTTGAGTTATCCAATGCCGTGCGTAAAGCGGTTCAAATGACAGATAGCGCAGCAAACGACACCCTCATTATTGTCACGGCAGATCACAGCCACACTTTCACGATTGCGGGGTATCCACAACGCGGCAATCCGATTTTAGGCCTCGTGACCTCACCAGGTAAAACCACACCAGACCTTGCTGCTGACGGCAAGCCTTATGCCACACTAAGCTACGCGAATGGCGGGGGCTATCGTGGTGGCACGGTTGCCGCGCCAACGTCACGACCAACATTAACCGCATCAGCGACTATTGCACCAACAACCAGTGTCCCTGCTTCAGCGGATTTAAGCATTTTAGATACCATGCACCCCAATTTCATGCAAGAGGCTGCTGTGCCAATGGCTTATGGTGCTGAAACACACGCCGCTGAAGATGTTGGTATTTTTGCGAAAGGGCCAAGAGCGTATTTGTTCCACGGCGTGCAAGAGCAAAGCTATATTTATCAAGTCATGGCTAAAGCGTTGGGCATTAAACCAACGGTTTATAGCAAATAGTCTTTTATTAAAAAATTATTATTTTGTTTGTTTAAAGCGCACTTTATTTGAGGTGCGCTTTTTTGTTTTAGTGAAGAGTGCAACAAAGGAAAACCTTGTATGTCCAAAAGAGTGTTATTACCGCTTCTCCTTTTTTCAGTGCTGTTTAGTGCTTGTTCAACGTATAAAAGTGAGCCTTTCCCAACGCCGACAATGAGCAACTTGCCCGCCGTAGCGATTGAATTTGAAACGGTTATCACAAAAGCAGATAAAAACGAGAGCCATTATCGTTGGTATTTTTGGCGAGCAGAGAATCAAGTGGAAATACGCAATCCTCAAGATAATACCAGCGAAGTCTGGACAAAATTGGCTAATGGTCAAGTGGAATATGCCAGCGTTTTTCATGACGCAAAGCAATCGATTGATTATGATGCGGTGGATTTAGACATGATTGGCGAAACACCGGATTGGACAAAAATAACGCTTTTGTTTGGTTCAGACATGATGGCGACACTGCTCTCTGATAGCGATGAAACGGTGCTCAATCAAAAAGCGGTGCATTACAAAACTAATTTGCCCAAGACGGTTTTTGAAGTAACGTGGCTACCTCAACAGCAAGTTCCCGCCATGATAAAACGCGAAGAAAACGGACAAACCATTACGACAAAAATACGCGCATTGGAAACTACCAATAAGCCAATGTGGTCAAATCCTAATGCAGAGGATTATTATCATACGGTTTTTGCGGATATTGGCGATAAAGAGAGCGACCCGTTTATCAAATCTATTTTGCACAAGCTCAAAGGCTCACATCACGAAGAATCATGAGCTAAAAATGACTAAAATTGATAGCCTAACGTGCCGCCAACGCCAAATGTTGGGCTGATATCGGCTAAACCTTTGTAAGTATGCAGTTGCGCATACCAAGAAGGGGACAGTTGATAAGAACCGTATAGGGTGATTTCCATTTGGTCACTCATGCTTGAATAAACGGATTGCTTAATGTCAAAGAGCGCACCCAGCGATGCGGCAGTGGAGGGTTGATAGATAATGCCCGCTGAAGCACTAACGGTGTTGCGATAGTGAATACCTTGTGGATTACCCACCCATTTGTAGCCCGCCTCGAGCATGAGGGTAACGTCGTTGAGATTTTGATACACATATAACTGGGTAGATTCATCGAGTTCACCTGTCCCCAAGCCTGCGCGATGACTGGCTGTTGGAATTTTGAGTTTACAGCCCAGATCCATTGCAAAACCTAACGTCGCATTGCTGTAAAGTTGATATATGCCGTTAAGTACGATGTCGCCCACGCCTTGCGTTTCACGGTATTGGGTAGCGGTGGTGCTTGGGGTTGTGACGGTGGAATCTGATGACACAGAGGTATTGCTTGGGCCAGAGAGAATGAGATAGGGGAGGTCGATGCGAAGCGATGTGTCCCCTTTGATGTATTTGGCAAAAATACTGATGCTGGTCATTGTCGTGAGCGTGGACGCGCCGTAATAGCCTTCGCTGTAATCGGTACTCACCCCCGTTTTTATCTTGTCATCACCAAAGACACAAGCGGTCAGCGCAAAAAATAACAGACCCATTCGACCCATAAACTGAAAATTCATTTCGCCTCAATCATGTTCATTTTAGCGACGCCGCGTGTGTATTTCTGGACGCTCAATGTTTAAATGTAATAATACTGGCTTTTCAATACGTTGCACTTCAGGGCGATTGGCTTCCAAACGCAGTAAAGTGGGCTTGTCAATATCAATGCGATTGATGTCGGGTCGACTCAATTCGGGGCGCGTCATGTCGTATTTTTCAATTTCAGGCCGAAGAATATCGGGTTTATTCATTTCGTGTTTTTCAATGTCATGATGGCCTATTTCGAGCCGTTCAATGGCGGCGTTTTTTACCTCATGCTCTATTCTTTCCTCCCGCAAGGTTGAAGGCGCTGCTCTGGCGTGTTCGTCAAGATGATTGCCGTGATGGTTATGTTCCAAGGCGGGGGTGTTGGTTTGTAAATGATGCAAAACCATGGCGCCGTGACCCAATGGCTGCACCCACACGCCCACATATTGGCCGGTTTTGGGTGTCTTTGCATCGGTATTGTCTACTTTTACACGAAGGCCGTCGATATTGAGTAGCGTGTCACTGCCTTCTCTGACATGACCTTGCACGAGCAGGCGCTCCACATTTGAGGAAAACGCCCATCGTGGATTCTGCTCAAGGGCATCAACTTGCAAGACATTCTCTTTTAAAGTGCCTTGAATTCGCACTTCATCACCAATTTGCAGTGAAGCTATCTGTGCGGGCGGGCTAATGGATTGTTTGCCAATGTAAAATTGACCCGATGCAGCGTCTTTTTCTAAAGGGCCCGTTAAACTGAATTGCGTGATGTGTTGATCACTTTTCTCAACGCGCATCGCGTCAATATGGCCGTCATTTAAGCGATTTCCACTTACGGTGACGCTATCACCCACTGCAATTTTCTCTAATGCCTCCGCTGGCAAATGTACCGTTTGCCCGAGTACGTAAAACGTATTATTGACTGTGTCAACAGCATTCACTTCGCCCTTTACTTCATTGAGAACGCGAATTTCATGAGCATAATAATTTTCTGTATCGCTATGTGCTAACACTGATACAGTTTGCCCCAGGGCCAAGCGATTTGACGCGCTTGGCTGACCATCTTCGGTAATTGTTGTTGCCTCGTTGAAGTGAATTTCAATGCCGTTAACGCAAATACTGCCAAACCCAGAAATAATGCCAACAATACCCGTGCCGCCAATACCTGAGCCGTCATTATTTGATTGTGCAAACAGAGGGCGCTCATTTAGCGGCGTCAGTCCGGTTCCGCCGATGCCTGATTCCCCTTCACCATTTAGCGTAGCAATAAGGGGGGATTTGAGTGGTTGAGCAAATCCTGTGCCGCCAATACCTGCGTCATTGTCGCTTGCTAATGCGACGACGGGGCTTTGTAGCCAATGTTTATTTTCACAGACATTTTCTGCTAAGACTGTGCTGGCGTGGCAGAGAAAAAGAAATCCAACTGATTTGACGACAAAAAGAGGTTTCATGAGGATTTTTTAGGGAGTAGCGGGGCAACGGTATAAAAATACACCCCCAGTGTCATGCGGTGTTTCTGATTGCCTGGGGTGGTTTTTTTGAGTTCTTGTGCGCGTTTATTTACCGCTCGCAGAACGTCCATGCTCATGCGTTCTGCCATTTGCGCTAATTCTTCAACAGCTTGAGGACTAAGTCCATCAGAGTAAACGCTACGCTCAAGAAAAGGCGGAGTTTCATCAAGGACATTGTGAACGGCGCTGGCAATGTGGTCGCGTACATTGCGCCCTAGATAGTACAGTTTTTCTTCCATGCCTTGTTGGGGAATAAAAGCCCCTGTGCGCAAATGAATAAAATCCTTCTCATCAATTTCAACAATACCCAGTCTGAGCCATTCATCAAGCACGACGCGAGAGCGAATGTCTTTTGATTCTTCGGAAAATAAACGCTCAAAAGAAGGTGAGCCATCTGTTTGCGCTAATCGCGGCAACGCAATAGGATGTGCGCTGTCGTCTAAAT
>DPKY01000191.1 GCA_003542275.1 Methylococcaceae bacterium
CGTTGGCATCTCGTCTTGCTGAGGATAACTGGCTGAATGGGTTGATTTTTTATCTGAAGCAAAATAACGGTATGCGCCATAACCAAGGCCCGCTAGCAATAACCAGCCAAATAAGCCCATGCCTCCTGAATTATGTGGCACGCCAGCGTTGTCGACATAACCTTGATTCATTGCAGGTGCGTAGCTGGGCGTTTGTTGGTAACCTTGATTTTGCACGGGCGGTTGCTGGGCGTAGCCTTGCTGTTGGGGGAGGGGGATTTGATGTTGCTCTGAGCCATTATTCATCATTGAACCCACCAGTCCCCCCACGGCTAAACCTGCCGCCGCGCCCATTGCACGGTCTTTCCATGCGGAGGCGCTACTTTGCGCTGGCGCAGGTTGCTGATAAACCGGCGCAGGGTGGCTTGGCGCAACAGGTGCCGGCGCGGGAGCTACGCTTCTGCTCGGCATCGATGGTGAGGCGGCGCGACTGTAAGGCGCACTGTAAGCCGGCTTGCTTCCAAATGACGTGCCGCCACCAAGACGTTTTGCCTGCGCCGAGGACGCCGCGCCTAACGCGAGTGAAATCAAAACAAGACTTTTTACAAAAATACGGGTTTTATTGCTCATAAAATTATTGCATTCCATGTGTGGGTAAACAAAATTGAGTGCGAAAAATCGCCAAGCTCACGGCGCGAATCTTACGCCATTTTTAGTGGTAATCCAATGAAATAACATACGCTAATTCACTGTCGGTATAAAACTCAGCGGCAAGCCACAAATCGCCGACGGCTGCCAATTTATCATCAAAATAAATCAAAGGTATTTTCTCACGTTGCCATGCAGGAATAGTGGCGTCTTGAAAGAGTTTTTTCAAGTCACGCCTTCCAGCGCGATGGGGGAGGTGTATTTTCTCGCCGCCCTGGCGCAATTTCACGGTGACGTGTGCGCTGTCCCATGCTGTTTTACTGAGCCCGCTTTGAGCGCGTTTGCGCGTGATTTGCGTGCGATTTGACAACGTGAGCGTGTCTTGTCCACAGGGCCAAGCGCAAGGTAAAAATGGCTGATGTGCGGTTTTAGGCAGAGCCATTAGCTTGTTTTGGTAGCGCCGCAGCGTCATGTTTTTTAATTGAAGTTGCGGGGTGGTATTTTTATGCGTTTCAATCAATTCATGGCAGAGGCGCTCAAGGGTGTGTTGTGGAGGCATTTTCATTTTGAGTGAAGCAAACCATTCACGCAGTAGCCAGCGTTGCTCAATAGGCGGGTAGGTTTGCAAGCGAAGAATATCTAAAGACTGATCCGTAGCATTTTGTATCAGATACAGATTTTCTTTTGCATAAGCGTGAATAAAGGCCTGCGCTTGCGCACAATGCTGTGCGGTGCGAGCGACGGTTTTGTCTAGTGAAGGCCACCGCGCTTTGAGGGAGGGCATAATGGTTTGTCGCAAGAAATTGCGGTCATAGACGCTGTCTTGATTACTCGGGTCTTCCACCCAAACAAGGCGATGATGCGCGGCATAATCGATAACAGATTGCTTTGGCACATTGAGGAGTGGACGCAGCAGCCACCCCGTGTCATTTTTAATCATGGACGGCATCCCCGCAAGGCCAGGCAAGCCAGTGCCTCGAAACAGTTGCAACAATACCGTTTCAAGCTGGTCTTCTTGATGATGCGCAAGAAGCAGCACATCTTCCTCGTGTAGCAGTGTTTTAAACGCGCCGTAACGTGCGTCACGTGCCGCTTCCTCTGGGCTTTGACCAAGGAGAGGGGTGGCATTGACTTGACGCGTTAAAAGCCCCACACCCATCTGATTGGCGATGTCTTGGCGCTGCGTCGCCCACGCATCAGCTTGCGTTTGCAAGCCATGATGAATATAAACGGCAATAATGTTGGATTGAATCTGCACGTCATGTGCGCTCGCGTGCAGTAAAACGTGAGAATCTACGCCCCCGCTATAACCAATATAGAGATGTTTTGGCATAAACGGTAGTTGCGCCAGAGCAGTCTTTATTGCACCTTGCACAGGACATTGTTCATTTTTCAAGTGATTCTCCAGTCGTGTCTTGAGATTTGTGTATCGTGGCACGATAATACCCTTTTTCAATACTTTAGAAAAATGGAGTGTTTATGCGTCATCGCGCCAGCGTTTGGTTTTTGAGTCTGTTTTTGTTAAGTTTTTTTCATGTGCAAGCTTTTGCGCAACTCCCTGATTTTACCGATATGGTGAAAGCCAATGGTGGGGCAGTGGTCAATATCAGCACCACGCAAAAAACGCCTGCAGGGGGGGGGGAGGGCGGAGCGGAGATTCCCGCGTTTCCAGAAGGGGCCATGCCGCCTGAATTAGAAGAGTTATTGCGCCGTTTTTATGAGCAACAACAAGGTGGTGGGAGCGGTGGTGACGGTTACGCACCAAGGGAAGCGCGTTCAATGGGTTCGGGGTTTATTATTTCATCTGACGGCTATGTTTTAACCAATAATCATGTTGTAAAAGATGCCGATGAAATTGTTGTGAAGCTCTCTGATCGTCGTGAATTGAATGCGCGTTTGATTGGTTCAGATAATCGCACTGACGTGGCATTATTAAAAATTGATGCGCATGATTTACCTGTGGTCACTATCGGTGCGCCCGATAAATTACAAGTGGGTGAGTGGGTACTGGCTATCGGCTCTCCTTTTGGTTTTGAACAATCGGTCACAGCAGGCATTGTCAGCGCCAAAGGACGCAGTTTGCCAGGTGGGAATTATGTGCCCTTTATTCAAACCGACGTGGCCATTAACCCAGGGAATTCAGGCGGGCCGTTGTTTAACATGGACGGTAAAGTGGTAGGGATTAATTCACAAATCTACAGCCGCACAGGGGGATTTATGGGACTCTCTTTTGCCATTCCAATGGATGTTGTCATGAACATCGTTGAGCAAATCAAGCTCAAAGGGAAAGCGGCACACGGCTGGCTTGGTGTGCAAATTCAAGACGTGACACGCGAGCTTGCCGAATCATTCAACATGAAAAAACCACAAGGGGCGCTGGTGGCTCGCGTCATTCCTGCGGGGCCTGCAGAGCAAGCGGGCGTGCAAATTGGCGACGTTATTACCGAATTTAACGGGCAAATTATTGATCGCTCCGCCGATTTGCCGCCAATGGTCGGTATTACCCCCATTAACGAATCTGCCACAATCAAGCTCATTCGCCAAGGCGAGGTGCGCACACTCCATTTTACTGTTGGTGCGTTGCCTGAAGAAGAGGAGAAATTAGCCTCCACCAAAGGCCATGCCAATAAATCAGCAATGAATCAGCTTGGCATTGCGGTGTCGGATTTAAACAGTGAGCAGCGTCAATTACTGCAAATTCCACGCAATGGTGTGTTAGTACAAGAAGTCGGTAAAGGTGCGGCGCGTGACGCGGGAATGCTTCGCGGTGACGTCATTTTGCGTATTCAAAATACCATTGTGCGCGATACGGCCGATTTTGAACATATTGTCAAAAAACTCCCTACGGGCGTATCGATAGCTTTACTGGTTCAGCGTCAAGGCAATCCCGTGTTTATTGCATTGAAGCTAAAATAGTCGCTATTCATTTTTACTTAAATAAGGGCAATCACTTGTGGTTGCCTTTTTTATTGTTGACTTTACTAATTTGACTTTTCAATTTCAATAAATAGCACAGTAACTTGATGATGAATACACGATTATTTTTTATTTGTTTTTATTTGATTGGTGCGTTGTTTTATGCGCCTAGCACCTTGGCAACAAAAAAAGACCGCTCACCCGCGCCCACTCAGCTTACACAACAAACGATTGCTT
>DPKY01000015.1 GCA_003542275.1 Methylococcaceae bacterium
GCAATGGCTAAGTCTGTGCCATCGCGCACAAATTCTTCACTCATCCATTTTTGCTCAAGTGGCCAAATGTGATTTTCTAGCCAATCCATCAGCGACAAATCATCCGCAATGCCACGCAACAAACTCATTGCCGCGTGCGTGTGCGCGTTGACAAAACCGGGTAAAAGCGCGTGCGTTGTCATCTCCAGTGCAACACGCCCCTGATAACGCACTTTCGCCTCGTGGGTAGGTAAACAATCCACAATTCTCCCCGCATCAATGGCGAGCGTGTAATGTTCATAAATCACATCAGCGGGTTCAATGGGAATCATCCATCGCGCATGAAGAAGCGTATCAACGTGTTGCATCATAAAATTACTCTCAACAATAAATATAAGTCGGTTTAAATTCCGCCTATAATAGCAATGATTCGCTCCTATTTTACACTGCTTATTCTTTCATGACGCATTCGCTTTTCTTATACGATTACGAAACGACGGGCACGCACCCTCAAAAAGACCGTCCCCTACAATTTGCAGGCGTACGCACCGATGTAGACTTCAATATCATTGACGACCCTATTTCGCTCTACTGTAAAGTGAGCCTTGATATTTTGCCCCATCCCATGGCGTGTTTACTCACGGGCATCACGCCACAACGTGCTAATGAAGAAGGCTTGTGCGAAGCAGATTTTATGCGTCGCATTCATCAAGCGCTATCGACGCCCGGTACTTGCAGTTTAGGCTATAATAGCATTCGCTTTGATGATGAAGTCACTCGCCACGGTTTGTATCGTAATTTTTTTGATGCCTATGCGCGTGAATGGCAACATGGCAACTCACGTTGGGATTTACTCGATGTCTTTCGTGCTGCCCACGCGCTACGCCCTCAAGGAATAAACTGGGTATATGATAATGATGACGTGGCTGTCTTTAAACTAGACCAATTGACCGCCGCCAACGGCATTGCACACGCCAATGCTCATGATGCACTCGCTGACGTCTACGCTACTTTAGCCCTCGCGCAACGGCTCAAATGTGCGCAACCGCGTCTTTTTAATTTCTTTTTTGAGCATCGTAGTAAATCCCAAGCCTTAAAATTGCTCAATGTAGGCGCTGGCAAGCCGTTAGTGCACGTGTCGGGGATGTATCCAGCGGCAAAGCACTGCCTAGCGGTTGTTTTGCCATTATGCGTCCATCCAAGCAACGCGAATGAAGTCATTGTTTATGATTTAAGTGTGGAACCCAGTGCGCTACTGACCCTCAGCGCCGAGGATATCAAGCAACGCTTATTTGTGCCGACGCACGCATTGCCCGAAAATGTCTCGCGCATTCCTTTAAAAACGGTGCATATTAACAAATGCCCTGTCCTCGCGCCGCTGTCAGTATTAACCCCCGTTGATGCTCAGCGCCTTCAGCTCAATCTTGAAGTCTGTCAAGCACACGCCAAGCAAATTCTTGCAGCTGGCAATTTAACGCCAACACTCCACAAAGTGTTTGCCAACACACTTGAACGCCCTGATTTGCCTGTGAACGTCGATTTAAGCCTTTACAGCGGTGGCTTTTTTTCAGCCGTTGACCAACAAGCCATGATAAAAATTCGCAATACACCGCCTGAGGAGTTGGCCAGCTTATCCTTTCGCTATGAAGATAAACGCATGAGCGAGATGTTATTTCGCTATCGAGCGCGTAATTATCCCAGCACATTAACCAGCATAGAATGGGAGATATGGCGTGAATTTTGCTTTCAGCAACTCACCAGTGCAACAAGTGATGCGAGTGTGACGTTCACAACTTACCAGCAAGCGCTCAATGACATCGCTCCAAACAACGCGGCGCAACAAGCCATTAAACAAACACTGCTTGATTACGCCCACGATAAATGCCGTCAATTAGACATCGATAGCCATACTTTTTTGATTTAATTTGCTTTAGGAAGAAACAAATGAGTGCAAATAAACGCATTGAACACATTGATGTATGGCGATTTTTAGCCGTGATATTGGTCATTCAAGAACATTTTTGGCTCTTTAGCGGCATTGACCGCGATTTTCCACAAATTGAAACCTATTCGCTACAAATTGAGCGTTTTGGTGAAATGGGTGTTTTAATTTTTTTTAGTATCAGCGGTTTTGTGATTTGCAACGGCTTAAATTCAGAAAAGAAAACGACAGGCAATATTTGTTTAAGCGCTTTTTGTGCACGGCGTTTTTTTCGTATTGTGCCGCCGATGTGGCTTTATTTGGTAACATTATTTGCCCTGAACGCAGTAGACATTATCAAAATTAGCGGTGAACAACTACTGACCTCAGCGGCTTTTTTATGTAATTTGCCGCTCTCAAAGGGATGTTCATGGTACGCGGGGCATACTTGGTCGCTGGCGTATGAGGAGCAATTTTACTTGCTTTTTCCTCTGCTTTTTATATGGGCGTGGCGCGGTGAACGAAATTGGCGTTTAGTGGGTGCGATGGCGCTACTGATAGGCGTAGCCCTGGCGTTACTGTATCGAGGGCAAATTTTCTGGTCAGAGTATTGCACCTATTTTCTATTCTTATTAACAGGGTGTTTGAGTGCGCTGCTTCCTTTTCATTGGATGAAACGCTTGCGCAATTTATCATTACTTGAATGGCTCGCGGCGACACTGTTGCTGGTGAGTTTATTAACATTTCTGCCTAACAAACAAGACGCTGTTTTTAAAATTTTGCTCTATCCCCTGCTGGTGCAACTCATTGTTTTTGGCACGCCGACGCATTTTCCACCCATCAAACGCTTTTTTCATCATCCCCATTTAAGCTACCTAGGGCGCATTTCCTATTGCGTCTATCTCTGGCAAGAATTGGCCACGGCTTACTACACTGGTGTGCAATGGTGGCATACACTGATTTATCTTGCCTTGGTCTTTGGCTTTTCAGCGCTGTCATTTACCTATTTTGAACAACCTTTGTTGCGCGTTGGCGCGGCGCTGTCAACAAAACTCAAAGCTCGGGCGAATGCGTTGCCGCCTGCATAGCGTTTTGTAGCCATGCTGTCCACTGCGCAAAATTATCACCTTTTGTGGTGGACAGCGTGATAATTTCAATAGAAGGATTCACCTGCTTTGCAAAGGCGATGCAACGCGCCACATCAAAATCCACATAAGGCAATAAATCCATTTTGTTGATAATCATCAAATCAGCCGCGTAAAACATATCAGCATATTTAATGGGCTTATCATCACCTTCTGTGACAGAGAGAACTACTACTTTATGTGCCTCGCCCAAATCAAACGCCGACGGACACACTAAATTGCCCACGTTTTCAATGGCTAAAAAACTCTTATCCTCAACCCCTAACTGCGCCACCGCTTGCGCAATCCCTTGCGCTTCTAAATGACAAACGCGACCGGTGTTAATTTGCAGCGCCCGCGCACCTGTGGCACGAATGCGCTGTGCGTCGTGTTCGGTTTGTTGATCCCCCTCAATGACGCTAATGGGAAAGTGCGAGGCAAGCGCTTTAATGGTTTCAACCAGCAAAGTCGTTTTTCCTGCGCCTGGACTGGACACTAAATTGAGTACAAAAATGCCATGCGCCTTAAAATATGCGCGATTTTTTTCTGCATACGCGTTATTTTTACTCAATAAGTCCACCTCCATCTGAATCAGTCGATGCTGATCATCGCTTTCCTCCACCCGGTGAGTATGGGAATGGGAATGAGAAGGCGTGAGAAGCAAGGCATTGGCTTGGCTGACAGGTACCCATTTTTTAGGCGAGCCACTCTCGCCACAACCGCAAATTCCACACATATTAACGCACCTCGAGTTCCGTTATTTTCATTTCAAGCCCGCTGAGTATGTCGAGTTGAAAATGCCCGCAATGCAGACAAGTATCATAAAGCTCACGCATCGGCGTCATTTTGCCGCACGCTACGCAACGCCCCTGCCCAGCGATATGTTTAATGGTTAATTGCGCGTGCTGGGCAAGCGAATTATTCATGACCGTATCAAAGGCAAAGCGTAGCGCCTCACTCTCAATGCAAGACAAAGCGCCAATTTCAAGGGTAATTTTATCAACAATTTCAAACTGTTGACTGCGTGCGTGTTCTTCTAAAATCGTACGCACATTGTCAAGTAAAGAAAGCTCGTGCATATACCGCTCCGGTTCATTCACGCTTTAATTTTTTATACGCGGCGTTGATTTGTTGTTGCTCTGCGCTCATTATCTGTTGCAGCGCCTTGGATTTATTGGCCCACTTATCAGGATGTGTTCGGTTGGATTCACGCTGATACGCCGCTTTGAGTTCAGCTTGGGTAAAATTTGGCGGCAGTCCTAACACCTCCTCCGGGCGTCGCCCATCGAGCGTGTCATGATAAGGCATCTCTTTGGAAAAGGTGGCATGATAAGCGGATTGACTCGCCCTGTGTTTTTTGCGTGTTTGCAGAAAACGCGTCGGGTTGAAATAGCGTAGCACGTCCAACAAAGAGAGGCTCTTTGCCGCATATAAGCCAAATGAAAATCCAACCACCGTCAGCACCATCAAAAAACTCGGATTGAGCACTTCATAAGCAAACGGTACAAACAGAATCGACACCAGCCACGTTTTTAAGAACCCCATGCCCTGCAAGTTACCCACGGCATAACCCGAGCCAAATGCCATAAAAAAATAAAGAATCAGACCGCTTTTTTCAACAACCATGTGCTAGGCTACGCCACACTTAGCAAGGCCATCACGCTTTTTTGGCATTTTTGCGGGCGCGTTGCAGAGCCTTTAGCGCCTCCCATTTGCCTTCACTAGCAAGCGTTGCCTGCTCTACCCAAATAGCAGGATTGTAGGATTTAAAACGACTCCCCGCCGCGTCCAATAATGCTTGTAGCGTACTCATTGGCGTTTGAGCAAGCGCTTCAAACGTGCAAATATGGTGGGCATTGAGTAACTCAGCTATTTTTTTTCCAATGCCCTCAAGTTTGGTTAAATCATCAACTTTCACGTCCGCTGCGCGTGGCTGTATAGCAGGCGTTGCCGCTTCGTCAGCAGGCACGATAAGACTGCAATTATCAATAAACTGTCCGTGCGCGTTTGTATAAGGGTTTGCGTGTTCATCATTCACCCATCGCCCATCACTGAGTAAATAACGGTATTCATAATATTTACCCGCCTCAAGTGATAGCGTTGCTTGCAGTGCGCCGTTGTCTTGGCGTTGCAAGACAACGCCATTGCTTTGATTCCATTGATTAAAATCGCCCAGTAAAATCCCGCCCGTTGCATTGCCCACATGGTTACCCGAAAGCGTAAACGTTACGTCTGTCGGAATCATTCCTCACTTCTCTAATCAAAAATGCAAGACGTGCTGTGGTCTTGCGTTATTTCTTTTCTGCCGAGGCTTTGGCTTCAAGGGCTTTTGCGGGCGCTGGGCCTTTGAGCGCCTTAGCGTCTGTTTTCTTCCCTTTTTTATCGTCAGCGTGCTCGGCGGCAACTTCTTCTGTTTCGGGGCGTTGATAGGCTCTGGAGAATTGCCGCGCAAATATATTATCCACCGTAACAATGGGAATCAATAAAATGACAAGCACACCAATGGCCACAAAGGCAGGATTCATAATGGTAGACAGCCAATAAGCCGCAATCGCACCAAAGAGCATGGTTNNGAGCATGGTGGTAAAACTGGGCATTTTGACGTGCGTCACTTTTTTATGGTGTTTATCTTGTTTTTTATCGTTTTTAGCTGACGCGGAGTCTTTTTTCTTAGTAGCCATAAATTCATTCCAAAAAATATTAACGCAATGACGTTGCCTGTAGCAAACTGTTCAAGGATTGCCCAAAAGAGGCCCCTAATCTTCCAGCAAGACGATCAAATAATTGCTCTCTTGGTGTGAAGTTTACTTCGTTTTCGGCACCGATAATATTTTTTGCAACGTCTCGTTGCGTTGCAAAATCATCGACCAGTCCAATTTTTACCCCCTCCTCACCGCTCCAAACCAGTCCTGAAAATAATTCTGGCGTTTCTTTGAGGCGTTCACCACGGCCATTTTTCACAGCGGTGATAAATTGCTGATGGACTTGATTGAGTAAATTTTGCATATAACTCATGTCATTTTCTTTACGGGGCGTAAACGGGTCTAACATCGCTTTATGGGCGCCAGCGGTGAGCAAGCGACGCTCAACCCCTAATTTTTGCATCACGTCAACAAACCCAAATCCATCCATCAACACGCCAATTGAGCCCACTAAACTCGCTTGATTGACAAAAATTTTATCGCTTGCCGAGGC
>DPKY01000252.1 GCA_003542275.1 Methylococcaceae bacterium
GAGCAACTTGCCACGGGTATTGAGCCAACGATACTGCGTCTGCTCAGTGAAAGCGAAGAAGGAGGTATAAGTCATTTAACGTATTGAATTTACGCTTAAATAACTAGAAAATGAAACCAAGAAAACATTGCCGAAAAAAATCAGATAAATTTCTTTGTTAACAAGGCAATTGCCTTTGGATTAATGATTTAAAATGAGCAAATCGTATGAAAATTTCTGTTTTAAAAAATGTCAGTTGTTTGTGTTTCCTTTTATTCCCTTGTTTTGCATACGCACACACCATGGTGTCGACAATGGTAAATTGGGTAAGTGGTTTTTCTCACCCTTTTCAAGGTGTAGATCATCTTTTAGCGATGGTTGCGTTGGGCTGGTGGGCGGCGCAATTACGCGGTGTTTATCTATTTTTATTACCGCTCACATTTTTACTTGTCATGGCTTTTGGAGGATTGTTGGGGCATTTCGCGCTGATAAGTGTTGATGCAGAAAAAGTGATTTTGATTTCGGGCATTATTTTAACTATCCTTGCATTGAAAAAAGTACACTTTCATTTATTTTTTAATTTAGCCGTCGTCGCTTTTTTTGCATTTTTTCATGGCTATGCGCATGGTGTTGCAATTTCTGACTCAGCACATTTTTTATCCTATAGCTTCGGGCTTATCTCTGCCACTGTAGTGTTACATATCACAGGTATAATGTCTGCGTTAGCAATAGATGGCTTGCTCATTTCAGTGCGTATTTCACAAGTGTAATAATTGTTCTATTCTTTTGTTGTTTGGTTTACCTCTACGCCCTCATTTCTTTTTTGAAATGAGGACTTTTTTATATGCAATGCCCCAGTGAGAAAATTAGGCTGTATTGATATGGCATTGTAGTGCAACAGACACTGCGGCAGTGCGTGTTGTCACCCCTAATTTTTCAAATATGTGTTCAAGATGTTTATTTATTGTGCGTGGACTTGAGCCTAATATTATGCCAATTTCTTTATTTGTTTTACCGCGTGAAATCCACATTAAAATTTCTGTTTCTCTCATGGTCAAGCCAAGTGACTGTTTAAGCGTATCTAATGCCCATTCCCCTGAATTTTTTTCAAGCAATAAGATATATTCGTTCTCTTGTTTGCAGGGGATCATTTTGCTTGAGAATTGACTATTGTCGTGGTGATTTTTAAATGGTGTAAAGGGCGCGGGTCTTGCACTCAAACACGCATTAACCCATTCCATAAGTGGTGTGGGGAGTTGCTGACCAACATCAACGTGATAAGGTAGCGCATACGTGTTTGTAAAATCTTTTAGCCACAGCGCTCCACTCGAAGTGAGCCAAGTAATTTGACCTTGATGATCAATGGCTAATGCCGCAAATTCACGACTATTTAATAGCGCTTCTGTACGTTGAAGCGTACGCATTTGAGTGAGTTGTACCTCAATGCGAGCAACTACTTCTGGCGGTCGAATGGGTTTTACCAAATAATCGACAGCCCCCTCATCAAATCCGCGTAATAAATGATCGAGCTCACTGAGCGCCGTCATAAATAGAATAGGGATGGTACGCGTTTCAGATTTGAGTTTTAAACGCTGGCATGTAGCAAAGCCATCAATACCGGGCATCATCACATCAAGTAAAATAATATCAGGTTTGAGATAAGCAATTTGCTCAATTGCAGATAAGCCGTCTGTGGCAACCAGTACACGATAACCTGCTTCAGAGAGCGTATCAGAGAGTAGTGCTAAATTGTCGGGCATATCGTCGACAATCATCACAATGCCTTTATGTATTGTCATTTTTGGTTAATTTCCTGATAAGCAACTTTGAGTTTTTGTTTAATGTCATGCAAACGAAACTCATTTGCAAGCGATTGAATTTCTCGTGTAAAAGTGTCATATTGTGGATGAGTCTTTATGAAAATACTCAAATAGTTGCGTAAGCCGGATATATCGCCTATACGCATATAGTTTTCTAATTTGACGAGTATATTTTCAGGGGGAAGTATGGAGGCGACGGGAAAAGTATCTTCTTCTAAATAAATCCATTCTAGCCCTAAATGAAACTTGAATTTATCAAATAAATCTTTTAAAACCAATGGCTTGATTAAGAAATCATTGCAGCCAACGTTAATAGCTTGGACGCGGTCAGCTGGGTAAGCATTGGCACTCAGTACAATGATTGGCGTTGTGTTGTTGAATTGACGTAGATGCTTAGCGGTTTGAATGCCTCCTAATCCTGGCATGGACAAATCCAGTAAAATCAAATCCACTATATTATTTTGCAAAAAAGTTAAACAATCTTCTCCACAGGCAGCTTGACTAACCCGAAAATTGAGTGGCTCTAAAAGGGATGTGACGAGCATACGGTGATCAGCGTTATCATCCACTACAAGAATACGTTTACGTTTGCCGTGATAACCAATGATTTTTTCTTGCTCAATAAGCGGCTCTTCAATTTTCAAATTGGGCAAAAGCAAACGAACGGTAAAGAGGGAACCTTTATTGATTTCACTGCTCACAATAAGTTCACCGCCCATAATTTCACATAAAATTTTACTGATAGTCAGACCTAGACCACTACCCGCACCTAAATTTTCATTGGTAATTTGGGTGAAAGGTTGAAAAATATTGTACAGTTGATTTTTATCAATACCAATGCCGGTATCACTTACTTGAAAAGTCATTACGCCACAACTGTAACTAATACGAAATATTATCTCTCCTTGCTTGGTGAATTTAATTGCGTTGCTAAGTAAATTAATCAGAATTTGTCGTACGCGTTTTTCATCTCCTCTTATGTGAGAGGGGAGTGTATTTAAAATTTGGCAATGAAACACTAAGTCTTTTTTTGAGGCTTGTAGCCTGAATGTACTGTTTAAATCTTCAAGAAAACGTTTAAAATCAATAGTGTCTTTCTTTAAATCAAATTTACGCGCTTCGATGCGAGCAATATCTAAAACATCTTCAATAAGTGCTGATAAATGCTCCCCGTTGCGTTTTAGAATCGCCACTGCTTGCTTTCGATGTTCTGGAATAGCGGGATCATGTTGCAGAATATGGGCATAACCAATAATACTGTTAAGTGGCGTACGTATTTCATGACTCATGCTACTGAGAAAGCGACTTTTTGCCGTATTTGCTTGGTCGGCCATTCTTAAGGCATATTGTAGTTTAGCATCTGTTTTTTTATGTTTGGCTATTTCACTCAGTAATAACTCTGTTTGTTTTGCCGTTTCATCGTGGGCAACGCGTTGGCTTTCTGTGCTAAGAATTAACCACCATGTGCATAAAATAATAAAAATGAGCAGCGAGGCGTAAATTTTAAAAAAGTTATGTAAAAGTAACGTAAACGCTTCGAGATTAGCACGGGCAATGAGCAAATCTTGATAATAAATTACCCCAGTAAAAATACCTGTTAATATCGCTAAAAATAAAAATATGCTGACAAAATGCAGTAAGCGTTGGCGAACTAATAACGAGAGAGAGGCGGGAAAGATATATTGTGCTATCGTATCGATGTAGTCCTCATAGCGAAATCCCACTTTACACGCATCGCGGCAACGCGCATCGAGTGTGCAACATAGTGAGCATATATTACTCGTGTAAACAGGACAGTAAGCCATCTCCTGATGCTCAAACACATTTTCACAAATGCAACAAGTGTTTTTGGATTTAACATTATGCTTTTTACAATTTCTCGCTAAATAATACTTACTATGTGTAACATACGCCAGTAACGGTGTAAGCAAACACGCTATCGCCATTGAAATAAAGCCTGAAAATGCCCTGAATTCATTTCCAAGCAAGCCACAATAAACAGCAATGGAAAAGCTTGATGCCAAAAAAGTCGATACCATTCCCACTGGATTTAAATCAGGTAAATAAGCACGTTTAAATTCAATAACAGGCGGACTCAATCCCAACGGTTTATTGACCCCCAGCTCCATGGCCAGTGTGCAAATCCATGCAATAGAGAGATGTGAAAACAAGCCCAATACTTTTTCAAGCGCACTAAACACCCCAAATTCCATGAGTAGTAGCGCAATGAATACATTAAAACACAGCCAAACAACACGTCCAGGGTGGCTATGTGTCAAGCGAGAAAAAAAATTTGACCACGCTAATGAGCCCGCGTAGGCGTTGGTGACATTAATTTTTATTTGGCTCAACACAACAAACAATATGGTTGCGCCTAGTGCCCAGTTTGGGTTGTCAAAAATTTTAGTGTAGGCAACTAAATACATCTGAGTTGGTTCGTGCGCGTGTTGCGAAGGGAAGCCATCATTTATGACTAAATAAGCAAGTAATGCCCCTAAAAGCTGACGCGTCGCGCCAAAAAAAATCCATCCTGGCCCGCCTAAAATAAGTGAAAACCACCATTGCTTTGTATTTTTTATGGTTTTATCTGGCATAAAACGTAAAAAATCTACTTGCTCGCCAATTTGAGCCATCATCGAAAAAGCAATCGTGGCGGCACTGCCAAATAAGAGCCAATCAAAAGCTTGACCATGCACCGCAC
>DPKY01000197.1 GCA_003542275.1 Methylococcaceae bacterium
GTCTGTGAGCAAAGCGCCACTTTGAAAAAGCATTCCCATGCGTTTGCGCAGGGTGTAGAGATCATCGTGTTTTAGGTGATGTATATTGCGCCCATTTACCATCACACTACCGTGGTCGGGAAAAAGTTGACCGCCAATGAGTTTGAGGAGGGTCGTTTTGCCTGTACCGCTAGGCCCCATGATGGCTGTGATTTTGCCACGCGGAAAGTCGAGTGAAATATCATCAAAAATTTTCTTTTCACCACGCGAAAACGTTAAATTGTGAACGGTAACTAAACTGTCTTGAGACGAAACGTGATTATCCATCCGCGTTTTTATTCATTATTTTGAGTGAGTGACGAAGGTTAGGCAGCAATAAACTTGTCTAAAAATGGCATTATTCTCTATTACTCGACACAAGTAAGTCAAACTATTGTGTCATTTCGTCATAATAATACTCAAAGAAGCGTCATCAATTTTCCATTTCATCACATAATTCATGATAAACACTTCAAAAACGGTGCATTCTAATGGTATATTGGCGGGAAAAAAAACAAAAAAAGTGCCGTATTGAACTAGGAGATTTTTTATGATTGACGAACGCGTCGATAAGTCTAAGCGACAGTTTCTCACAACAGCGTTGACGGTTGTGGGGGCTGTGGGCAGTGGTTACTTAGCAGTTCCTTTTTTATCGCAAATGCAGCCAAGCGTGAAAGCCATGGCCGCAGGCGCCCCCGTTGAGGTGGACATTAGCAAAATAGAGGAGGGGCAACTCATTCGCGTTGCGTGGCGGGGCAAACCTGTGTGGATTTTACAGCGTTCAACGGAGGTTTTAAAAACATTGGCCACGCTAGACAATGAACTGCGCGACCCCCAATCAGTAGAGTCTAGTCAACCTGACTCAAGCAAAAATTCAACACGCTCGCTACGCCCTGATATTTTTGTAGCAGTGGGGCTGTGTACACATTTGGGCTGTTCGCCTACCTTTCGCCCTGAAGTGGCGCCGCATGATTTGGGCGAGAATTGGAAAGGTGGCTTTTTTTGTCCCTGCCACGGCTCGTGGTTTGATTTGGCTGGACGTGTTTACAAAGGGGTGCCTGCGCCAACAAACNNAGTGCCACCTTATCGTTATGTAAACGATACGCAAATTATTATTGGTGAAACAGAAGGAAAAAGCGCATGAACATTAAACCTTCCCGTTTGAGACTTTGCGGTAATTGGGTGCTTGAGCGTTTTCCGTTAGCGAAAGTGTGGAACGAACACATGGCGCATTACTACGCGCCGAAGAATTTCAACTTTTGGTATTTCTTTGGCTCGTTGGCTTTGCTGGTTTTGGTGAATCAATTTGTGACGGGTATTTTACTCACGATGAACTACAAGCCAGATGCTAAATTAGCTTTTGACTCTGTTGAATACATTATGCGTGACGTCAACTGGGGGTGGCTGGTGCGTTATATGCACTCAACAGGCGCCTCAGCGTTTTTTATTGTGATTTATCTGCATATGTTTCGAGGCTTACTCTATGGCTCTTTCAAGCAACCGCGTGAGCTGATTTGGATTTTTGGAATGCTACTTTTTGTAGCGCTCATGGCCGAAGCGTTTATGGGATATTTACTACCTTGGGGACAGATGTCATATTGGGGAGCACAGGTCATTATTTCTCTCTTTAGTGCGATTCCTGTTGTGGGTGATGAGCTTTCGCTTTGGATTCGCGGGGATTATGTGGTTTCTGATGCAACACTTAATCGCTTTTTTGCGTTTCATGTGATTGCGGTGCCGCTGGTGCTCGTCCTGCTTGTGTTTATGCACATTGTAGCATTGCATGAAGTTGGCTCAAACAATCCTGATGGGATTGACATTAAAAAATCAAAAGACCCTTGGGGACACCCTGTTGACGGGATTCCCTTTCATCCTTACTACACGGTCAAAGACGTGGTGGGTGTCGCGGTATTTTTGTTATTTTTTGCCACCGTCATTTTCTATATGCCCGAAATGGGGGGCTATTTCCTCGAAGCGGCCAATTTTATTCCCGCTGACCCCATGAAAACGCCAGAACATATTGCGCCTGTCTGGTATTTCACGCCGTTTTACTCCATTTTACGCGCTATTCCCGATAAATTTGCGGGCGTCATTGGCATGGGCGGGGCGATTGTCGTTTTGTTTTTACTGCCTTGGCTTGACCGTGGCAAAGTGAATTCTATTCGCTATCGTGGTGGCGTTTATAAAAAAGCCTTACTGTTGTTTGTGATTAGCTTCTTTGGGCTGGGTTATTTAGTTACGCAACCGGTCACACCACTTGCTACGACGATGGCAAGGATTTTTACGGCTGTCTATTTTGGTTTTTTCTTGTTAATGCCTATTTACACACGCTGGGAAAAATTCAAACCCGTGCCAAATCACGTTACGCTAGAACCAACCTTAGAAGAGCGTATTCCTGCGCTGATTGCGCTGTGGAATGAAATCACGGAAATGAAAGCCATTGAAACAGCGGGTGGCACTGTCATGAAAAGACGTTTTAATGTGCAAGGCGCTAAAACTGTTCTCGTTCGTTTTGCCAAATATTTGAAAGAGAGTTTGGACTAAGATTATGAAAAAATTACTTTCACTATTGTTATTACTTCTGTCTTCACATATTTATGCTTCGTCAAGTATTGAATTGCAGGAAGCCGATATTGATTTATCGGAAAAATTATCACTGCAGCGAGGCGCTAAACATTTTGTGACGTATTGCTTAGGGTGTCATTCGGCTAAACATATTCGCTATCTTCGCATCGCCGTGGACTTAGGACTCGATGAAAAACACGTTCTCAACGACATTGCGCCCGAAGGCGCAGGGATTTATGAGCAGCTACATAGTGCGATGAATCAGCATGATGCTGAAAAATGGTTTGGCATACAACCGCCTGATTTATCGCTCATTGCCCGCTCTCGCGGCGCCGACTGGCTATACAGTTACCTCAAAGGGTTTTATGTGGATAAAAGCAAACCTTTTGGTGTCAATAACGCAATTTATGAAGACGTGAGTATGCCCAATCCACTTTGGCAACTGCAAGGCGAGCAAACGCCCGTCTATGTAACGCATGGTGAGAAAAAAACCATTGAAAAACTTAAGCCAACAGGACAGGGCACACAAACGCCTGAAGAATTTGATAAAACAGTCAATGATTTGGTTAACTTTTTAGTGTATGTTGGTGAGCCTGTTCAATTAGAGCGGCAACAGTTAGGTAAATATGTGATCTTTTTCTTACTTATTTTCTTAGCCATTGCTTATTTGCTGAAAAAAGAATACTGGAAAGATGTTCATTAGACCCTAATATAAAACAAGAGGTAGTAAGTAGATGCTATTTACTACCTTATTGATGATGCAATCGTGTATAATGCGACCTGTTTTTATGTTGTATGGTTAAAGACAAGGTTATTTTTTTGTGATTAATAGTTGCCCGTAACTCTGTGATGATTCTCTATTCCTCTCCCAATTGCGCCATGAGTCATTGTGCGCGTTTAGTTTTGCAAGAAAAAGGCATAGCTGCCGATATTGAATATTATGACGCGGAAAGTCCACCTAAGGAATTACTGAAGGAAAATCCAAGTGGCGTTTCACCGACGTTAATTGAGCGTGATTTAGTGCTTTATGAATCGCGGATTATTATGGAGTATTTGGACGAGCGTTTTCCCCATCCGCCGCTTCATCAAATGGATCCCGTTTCGCGTGCTAATGCGCGTATGTTGATTAAAAAAATTGATCAGGAGTGGTATCAACTCCTTCACGATGTGCTCTATACCGGTGAGAAAAAATCCGCAAAAGCTAAGAAGATGTTGCGTGAGAGTTTGTTGACCTCTGCCCCCATTTTTGCGGCGCGGCCATTTTTTATGACAGATGAATTTTCGTTGATTGATTGTGTCGTCACGCCACTACTTTGGCGTATGCCCAGCGTAGGTATTGATTTGAGCTCTGCACCAGATGATGTGATTAACAAATATGCGCAGCGTATGTTTAATCGACCCGCGTTTAGACGCAGTTTAAGCGATGTGGAAAAAGATATGGCGGAATTGCCGCGATGACACATTTAAAGCCTTATTTAATCCGAGCCATTTATGAGTGGATTTTAGATAATGAATTCACGCCCCATTTGCTTGTTGATGCCACGCATCAAGATGTGATGGTTCCAGAGCAATTTGTGCGTGATGGGCAAATTATTCTAAATGTGCGACCTGCTGCTATTGATGCGCTGTCGCTAGGGAATGATGCGATCGAATTTAATACGCGCTTTAATGGTAAATCTACTTATATTTATGTGCCTATCGGTTCAGTGATGGCCATTTACGCCAAGGAAAATGGTAAAGGCATGGTATTTGAAATGGAAGAATCGCAACACGATGAGCCACCGCCTCCGCCGGTTGTTGAAACGCCACCTCAAAAAACGAAACCCAACTTGCGCGTTCTCAAGTAAGTGTTGATCAATACAAAGGCCAGTTGGGTTCACTGGCCTTTTTTGTTATGCGCTATCGACCGTTTGGCTTGACCATAAAACAGCTTCTGTTCATTATCGATGAATAAAAATCTATGAATAAAAAAATAATTTGTGTCGTTTTAAGCAGTTTTTGGAGTATTGCGCACGCTGAAAGCGTCTTTGTGACGCTTGAAAAAGACAACGCACTGGCCATTGTTAATCCCGTTGATGGGATATTGACGAAAACCGTGCCAATCGGGAAGCGGCCGCGTGGCATTGCCTTAAGTCCCGATGCCAAGCAACTCTATGTTGCCACCAGTGATGAGAATACGATTAAAGTTTTTGATGCGCAGACGCTCAAAGAAACAGGGCGATTGCCCTCAGGGGAAGACCCTGAAACCTTTGCGCTCAGTCCGTTGGGCGATAAAATGTATGTATCCAACGAAGACGATAGCCTTGTCACGGTGATTGATTTAGCCAAAAAGAAAGTCATCAAGCAAATTAAAGTGGGCGTTGAACCAGAAGGTATCACAGTCAGTCCGGATAACAAATGGGTAATTAGCGCTTCTGAAACCACCAATATGGTGCATTGGATTGATGTCAAAACGCAAAATATTGTTGATAACACGCTTGTGGATCCACGGCCGCGTTTTGTGACATTCACGCCCGATAGTCAGCAACTTTGGGTCACTTCAGAGATGGCGGGGAGTTTAATGGTGCTCGACGCGACGACACGTCAGCCAATTAAAACGCTACATTTTACTATTCCAGGTGTTACCAATGAGAAAATTCAGCCAGTGGGCATTGTTATTGATAAAGATCGCACCCGCGCTTATGTGGCATTAGGACCGGCTAACCGTGTTGCGGTGGTTAATGCACAAACACTTGAAGTTGAGAAATATTTGTTGGTGGGGTCGCGCGTGTGGAATTTGGCCTTTTCGCCTGATCAAAAGCGTTTATATACCACTAATGGCGTGAGTAATGATATGTCTATTATTGATTTGGTATCGCAAACCGTCACAAAATCTGTAGGCGTTGGGACGTATCCTTGGGGCGTGGCGGTGAAACCGTGAAGAATGTCGATACACATAACGTCGCCTTAGTTGTTGAAAATTTGACGTTCTCTTATGGTGCTAAAAAAGCACTCAGTGATGTCAGTTTTCAAATTTTGGCGGGCGAATGCACGTTATTATTAGGGCAAAACGGAGCCGGGAAAAGTACGCTTTTTTCACTCATTACCCATCTCTACAATACGCATCACGGTCAGATTGCCTTGTGTGGTTTTGATATTCAACAGCAATCTCGCCAAGCGTTAGCCAAATTAGGTGTTGTGTTTCAGCAAACCACGCTTGATATGGATTTAACCGTTACGCAAAATTTGCGCTATCACGCTGCCTTGCATGGTATGTCAAGTAAACTGACCACTCAACGCATTCAAGAAGAGCTAGAACGTTTGCAGATGTATGAGCGGCGCCATGAAAAAGTGCGTCAACTCAACGGTGGGCATAAACGGCGCGTGGAAATTGCGCGTGCACTGCTACACAAACCCGCCTTGCTTTTGCTTGATGAACCCACTGTTGGCCTAGATATTCCCAGTCGCAAAAGTATCGTTGATTATGTCCATCAGTTGGTGAAAGCGGAAAATATCGCCGTGCTTTGGGCAAGTCATTTAATGGACGAAGTTTATCCAGAAGACCATCTAATTATTTTGCATCAAGGACAAATAAAAGGAAATGGGCGTGTCAGTGCGGTGTTGGACGCGACGAAAACCAGCAATGTCGCTGAG
>DPKY01000054.1 GCA_003542275.1 Methylococcaceae bacterium
GCCAACGGGGTTTATTCCGCAACAAGACCAAGGCTACTTAATTCTGTATGCACAGCTTCCTGATGCTGCGTCGTTTTCTCGCACAGAGCAAGCCGTTAAAGAGGCTAATGAGATTATTATGGCTACGCCAGGCATTGCACACGTCAATGAGTATGTGGGCTGGTCAATTATGACGCGGGCAAGTCAGCCAAATGTAGCGACGATGTTCGCGCGACTCACGCCCTTTGAAGCACGCAGTCTTCATCCTGAATTAAGCGCCAGTGCGATTGTTAAAAATCTCTCTGAGCGTCTTAGCACCATTCCTAACGCGACGATTGCCGTGTTTCCGCCGCCGCCCATTCGTGGCATGAGCGCTGTTGGTGGCTTTAAACTTCAGATTCAAGACCGCTCCAACGCGGGCGCGGCAGTGTTGCAAAACGTTACGGCGGAGATGATCGCGCAAGGTAATCAACAACCCGGCCTCGTCGGTTTATTTTCAACATTTCGCGCCAATGTGCCCCAACGCTTTGTTGACGTTGACCGTGAGCGAGCAAAATCAATGAACATTGGACTGCAAAGTATTTTTGATACGCTACAAATTTACCTCGGTTCGCTGTATGTGAATGATTTCACGCAATTTGGCCGTACCTATCAGGTGGTGGCACAAGCCGATGCGCCTTTTAGAATGGCATCGCAAGATGTCACGGCGCTAAAAACGAAAAATGCGCAGGGCGAGATGGTGCCTCTTGGCGCAATTGCACAAATTAAAGAGGTGACGGGGCCCGATAAAATTACGCGCTACAATATGTATCCCGCAGCGGAAATCAACGGCAGTATTCTGCCTACAGTGAGCTCAGGACAAGCCATTGATACCATGGGTAAGATGCTCGCCGCGCAACTGCCAGCGGGGTTTAGTTTTGAGTGGACAGAGCTGACCCTACAGCAAGTCTTGGCGGGCAACGTGGCCTTTTTTGTGTTTCCGCTGAGTGTGATATTTGTGTTTTTGGCGCTGGCCGCGCAGTATGAAAGTTGGTCTTTGCCTTTTGCGGTGATTTTAATTGTGCCGATGTGTATTTTGTCTTCCATGCTTGGACTTTGGGTGAGTCACATGGACAATAACATTTTTACGCAAATTGGTTTTATTGTGCTCGTTGGCCTTGCGAGTAAAAATGCCATTTTGATTGTCGAATTCGCCAAGCATCGCCAAGACAGCGGCATGGATAAATTTGCGGCAGTGATTGAATCGTGCAAAATTCGATTACGTCCTATTTTGATGACGTCTATTGCCTTTGTCATGGGCGTTTTTCCGCTGGTCGTTTCAACGGGCGCAGGGGCTGAAACACGCCGCATTTTGGGGACGGCCGTATTTAGCGGCATGATTGGCGTGACGTTTTTTGGTCTGCTTCTCACTCCCGTGTTTTATATTGTGGTGCAGTATTTCAAAAAGCCCGTCGCCACAGAGGAGACATTATCACGATGAGAAAACAATCGATGTGCGTGGGGGCGAGTCTTTTTATGCTTAGTGCGTGCGCAGTGGGGCCAGATTACAACGCCCCGCAACTGACACTCCCCAGCCAATTTACCAATAGCGACGCGCAAGTGTTTTCTGCAAATCAGGTGGAAACCACTTGGTGGCGACAGTTCAATGATGCAATGCTCTCAAATCTTGTTAAGCAAACACTTCAACATAACAATACACTGCACATTGCGCAGGCGAATTTATTGCAAGCACGAGCGCTTTATATGAATTCAGCGTTGAATTTTTTGCCTCAAATCACCTCACACACCAATTTCACTGAGCAAAAACGCAGTGTAGGTGCACTCAATAATCGCGCCTTTGTGCCACGTGAGTTGAGTTTGTATAACGCCGGTTTTGACGCGTTTTGGGAATTGGATGTATTTGGGCGTGTGCGCCGAGCAACGCAAGCTTCTCACCATGACGTTGAGGCCATTACCGCTTCATTGCACGAAGTGAGTGTGAGCGTCATTGCTGAAGTGGCGCGAAATTATCTTGAGCTACGCGCTCTGCAACAACAAACGGCCTTATTAGCACAATCTATTGCGCATCAAGAAAAAATCGTAGCGCTCACGCAAACCCAAGTCAATCACGGCAAAGGCACGCAATCCGATGTGCAATTACGCCGCGCCGCCCTTGAGAATGAACGCGCCGCTATGCCTGATTTACACGCGGCAATCGCGCAAACAATACACCGTTTGAGTGTCTTGACAGGGCAACTCCCCGATGCGCTCACAACATCATTGCAAACACCCAAGGCGCTACCTAATCCCCCAGCGCATCTTTTGATAGGTAGTCCTGCTGCGTTATTAAAGCGCCGGGCGGATATTCGAGAAGCCGAGCACACGCTTGCTAGTGCGACCGAGCGCATTGGTGTCGCCACGGCGGATCTGTTTCCTCGCGTGACCTTTATTGGTTCGCTTTCACTGGAGAGTAATACCTTAAAAGGACTGGCCGCCCCCGGCGCTGAAAGTTATTCACTGGGGCCGAAAATTAGCTGGGCATTTTTGGATTTGGCGCGAGTGTACGCACGCATTGAAGCCGCTGATGCGCTGGCACAGGCAAGCTTGGCGCAATATCATCAAACGGTACTCAATGCGCTTGAAGAAACAGAGAATGCGCTCGTGAATTACCGTGAAACTCGAGATAAACGCGCGTTACTGGCGCGTGCCCTTGACGAAAATCAACACGCCCATGCGCTCACTGAGCGCCGCTACGACGTGGGCACGGTGGATTTACTCGCTGTAGAGGAGAGTGAATGGCGCGTTGTGCAACGTCAACGCGAGCTTGCTCAAACGGATGCGCTACTGATGAATGCGTTAATTGCCGTATATAAAGCGTTAGGCGGTGGTTGGGAAAATGTGCCCGAACAAGTCAACTAACTCTCGCGCAACCAAAGGCATTGACCACTGGCTTTTTGAATGCTTTCTAGGCGGGCGTTGTGGGCATTTTCTTCGTTTTCATCGCAGTGGATAACAAGTAAGGGTTGTCGCTGCGCTAAGGTACGGGTGAGCGGCATGGTTTGCTGCTGCACGGCGATGCTACGGGTGTCACTGTCTTCATCCATGAGCGAAAATTGCCCACCTGTCATTCTTAAAAAAACGTCCGCAAGAATTTGCGCATCCAACAACGCGCCGTGAAGTTCACGGTGCGTGTTGTCTACGTCGTAG
Organism: Methylococcaceae bacterium; assembly: GCA_003542275.1. Taxonomy (GTDB): domain Bacteria; phylum Pseudomonadota; class Gammaproteobacteria; order Methylococcales; family Methylomonadaceae; genus UBA10906. The sequence goes on from DPKY01000054.1 coordinate 3,166, forward strand.
CGTTTACAGAGCGCGTCTAAGTTATTGTGTTGCCCAGGAAAGCGCA
>DPKY01000089.1 GCA_003542275.1 Methylococcaceae bacterium
TCATCCAAGTTAGTAATGCCACCTGATGCAATCACTGGAATGGAAATCGCACGAGCCAGTCGTGCTGTCGCGTCAACATTGACGCCTTGCATCATGCCATCACGCGAAATATCCGTGTAAATAATAGCGGCAACGCCATTTTGCTCAAATGCCTGCGCTAAATCAATTGCGTCAACTTGGGACACCGTCGCCCAGCCATCAGTGGCCACTTTACCGTCTTTTGCATCAATGCCCACAATGACATGACCCGCAAATTTTGCCGCCATGTCACGAACAAACGCCGGTTCTTCAACGGCTTTTGTCCCAATAATCACATACTGTACACCCGCGTTTAAATACGCTTCAATGGTGGCTTCATCACGAATACCGCCGCCAATTTGTACAGGAACGTGTGGATAGGTTTTGGCAATGGCGTTAATCACCTCAGCGTTGCGCGGTTTGCCCGCAAACGCGCCATCTAAATCCACAAGATGAATACGCTGAGCGCCTTCATCAACCCAACGACCCGCGACTTCAACGGGATTATCTGAAAATACCGTGTCATCTTCCATGCGCCCTTGACGCAAACGCACACATTTTCCTTCTTTTAAATCAATTGCAGGAATCAGTAACATAAAAACATTAAAACCTATTTTCAAAACCTAAAAAAACAAACGCCTTGATTGTTTACCACAAATCAAGGCGCCCTATAAACAGACACAAGCCGCAATTATTCCATTCGATAATTAGGCGCTTCCTTGGTAATTGTCACATCGTGCACATGACTCTCACGCATTCCTGCACTCGTCACGCGAACAAATTGCGCTTTTTCATGCAAGAGTGCAATGGTCGCACTGCCGGTATAGCCCATGCTAGCGCGAATGCCACCAAGTAATTGATGCACAACAGCGAGCATTGAACCTTTGTAAGGAACTCGCCCTTCAATGCCTTCAGGTACCAATTTTTCAACAGAATCGGCTTCTTCTTGGAAATAACGATCACTTGAGCCTTGCTGCTGTGACATTGCCCCTAGCGAGCCCATCCCGCGATACGACTTATAAGAGCGACCTTGGAAAAGCTCAATTTCACCAGGCGCTTCTTCCGTTCCTGCAAAAAGACCACCGAGCATCACGGCATCGGCACCAGCGGCCAACGCCTTGGCGACATCACCTGAATAACGCACGCCCCCATCGGCAATAATAGAAACCCCCGTATTTTTCAGCGCCGCAGCGACATTGCTCACCGCTGTCATTTGTGGCACGCCCACGCCTGCGACAATACGCGTCGTGCAAATTGACCCTGGGCCAATACCGACTTTTACGCCATCCGCGCCCGCTTCAACTAACGCTAAGGCGGCCTCAGCCGTGGCGATATTGCCGCCAATGACTTGCACGCTTGGATACTGTTTTTTCACCCAACGCACACGGTCTAAAACACCTTGCGAATGCCCATGCGCGGTATCCACCACAATGACATCCACGCCAGCGGCCACTAACGCTGCCACACGCTCTTCGGTTCCCTCACCCGTCCCCACCGCTGCCCCCACGCGCAATCGCTCTAGGTCATCTTTGCACGCATTGGGGTAATCTTTCGCTTTTTGAATATCTTTGACCGTAATCAAGCCGCGCAAATGAAAGTCATCATTGACAACCAATAACTTTTCAATACGGTGTTTATGTAAGAGCGCTAAAACGTCTTTGCGACTGGCATTTTCATTGACCGTAATCAAACGTGCCTTTGGTGTCATCACCGTGGAAACGGGCTCGTCAAAACGGGTTTCAAAACGCAAATCACGACTGGTCACAATGCCGACAAGCTCATCACCCTCCACAACCGGCACCCCTGAAATTTTCTTGGCTTGCGTGAGTTTTAACACATCTCGAATACTCACATTGGGCGTGACGGTAATGGGGTCTTTAATGACACCTGTTTCATATTTTTTCACGCGATGCACTTCTAAGGCCTGTTGCTCAACGGTCATATTTTTGTGAATAATACCAATGCCGCCCTCTTGCGCAATTGCAATCGCCAAACGTGCTTCTGTGACCGTATCCATTGCCGCAGAAACAAGGGGAATATTAAGCGCAATCCCTCGCGTCAATTTCGTTTCCATAGAAACTTCACGCGGCAACACCGTAGAGTGCGCGGGAACGAGTAAAACGTCATCAAATGTCAACGCTTCTTGAATAATCTGCATAATGTCAACCTAACCGTTAAGAAAATAACGCCCCATTATAGGACGAAAACGCCTGTATTTTAAAAAAACAATCCATCAATAGGTGAAGACGCCGAGGCAAATCGCTTCCGCGGCATTCGCCCCGCCAAAAACGCTTCACGCCCCGCCTCAATACCTTTACGCATCGCTGAAGCCATTAAAATAGGATTTTTTGCCTCAGCAATTGCGGTATTCATCAGAACGCCTGCACACCCAAGCTCCATCGCCATCGCCGCGTCTGAGGCTGTCCCCACACCCGCATCCACTAAAATTGGTACACGGGCATTTTCTACAATGGTCAAAATATTGTAAGGATTGCGAATTCCCAGCCCCGAGCCAATTGGCGCCGCCAGCGGCATCACTGCCACGCAACCCATTTCTTCTAGTCGTTTAGCGGCAACGGGGTCATCGTTGGTGTAAACCATGACATCAAACCCTTCTCGTACCAATATTTCCGTTGCGAGGTAAGTTTCGGCCACATTGGGAAATAGCGTTTTTTGATCAGCCAACACTTCAAGTTTGACCAGTTTATGCCCACCGAGTAATTCCCGCGCCAGCCGACAGGTACGCACGGCTTCCTGGGCACTGTAACACCCCGCTGTGTTGGGGAGGAGGGTATAGTGCTCAGGTGAGATAACGTCAAGCAAATTCGGTTCATTGTCGTGTTGACCAATGTTTGTGCGGCGAATAGCCACTGTAACAATTTCCGCGCCACTGGCCTCAATGGCTAAACGGGTTTCGTTTAAGTCTTTATATTTTCCCGTGCCCACCAATAAACGCGATTGGTAAGATTTGCCG
>DPKY01000071.1 GCA_003542275.1 Methylococcaceae bacterium
GGTCATGACGACCCACTCGTACCGCCTGCACAAGTAGCCGATTTTCAAACAGAAATGACCCGCGCGGGGGCGGATTGGCAACTACACACTTACGGCAACACGGTGCACGCCTTTACCAATCCACTGGCCAGTGATGTGGCGGCGGGGTATCAATTTAGCCCAACCGCTAATCGTCGCGCATGGCAAGCGACGGAAAATTTTTTCGCCGATATTTTCAAGCAATAACCCCCATCGCCCTTTGTTTCATTACTTTTAAAAGAACTCTACCATGAACGCCTTTACCGTATTATTTTTATTGATGTTTGCGTGCGTCACCGCCACGCAATATTGGCTAGCAAGACGTCAAGCCGCTTATGTTCACGCTCACCGAGACGTTGTCCCTCCCGCGTTTACGCAAACGGTGTCCCTTGCCGCGCACGAGAAAGCGGCGGATTACACTTTGGCCAAATCCAAATTAGGCGATGTGGAACGTGCGCTGGGCGTGGTGTTGATTTTAGGGTTGACGCTTTTTGGTGGCATTAACGCGGCGTTTGAATTTTGCGCGGCACGCATTGAATCACCGCTCATGGCGGGCGTGAGTGCGATTGCGCTGCTGACACTGTTCATGTCGCTTTTTGAGATGCCCGTGAGTTGGTATGGCACGTTTGTCATTGAAGAAAAGTTTGGCTTTAACAAAAGCACGCCCGCGCAATTTATCAAAGATGAAGTGTTGCAATTAACGCTTGCAGCGCTGATTGGCTTACCGATTTTGGCACTGGTGCTGTGGGTGATGGCGAGCGTGGGTGAGTATTGGTGGCTACTGGCGTGGGCGATTTTAATTGGCTTTTCGCTGTTGATGAGCTGGCTTTTCCCTACACTTATTGCGCCCTTATTCAATAAATTTACGCCGATGGAAGAGGGGGCGTTAAAACAGCGTATTTCAGGATTGCTTGAGCGTTGTGGGTTTAATAGCCAAGGCATTTTTATTATGGATGGCTCAAAACGCTCAGGGCATGGCAATGCGTATTTTACCGGGCTGGGCAATAATAAACGCATTGTGTTTTATGATAATTTGGTGGCTTCACTGGATGATGAAGAGCTTGAAGCGGTGCTCGCGCATGAGCTAGGGCATTTTAAATGCAAACACGTCATTAAAATGTTAATCACCTCGTCATTGACCAGTTTACTGGGCTTTGCGTTGTTGGGCTGGTTGATTAAAGAAGAGTGGTTTTTTACGGGACTGGGCGTTGCGCACGCTTCGGACGCGGCGGCATTGTTGTTATTTATGCTTGTCACGCCCATTTTCACCTTTTTTATGCAGCCAGTGAGTGCGTATTTTCAACGTAAATTTGAATTTGAAGCCGATGATTTTGCGGCGCAGCACGCGCAGGCGAGTCGACTGGTGAGCGGCTTGGTGAAATTATATGAAGAAAATGCCAGCACGCTCACGCCCGATCCACTTTACGCCGCGTTTTATTACAGTCACCCTCCCGCCGCTGTGCGCATCGCCAATTTGATGGGCAACAAATGAGTGATGGACGCCTTGAAGGGCTTGTTATTGCGCATTTAGGGCAGGGGATTGCCGTTGAGTATCACGATGAGGTGGTGTTGTGTCAGCCGCTGAGAAAACTCGACACCGTTACGGTAGGCGACCGCGTTGTGTGGTCGCTTGTCGCCCCCGAGCAAGGGCGTATTGAAGCTATTTTGCCGCGCCGCAATGTCCTCACGCGCCCATCACGCAATGACAAAATTCGCCCTGTAGCGGCCAACATTGATACCGTCTATGTGGTGTTTGCTGTTGAGCCCTATTGTGATTTTCTCTTACTTGATCAATATTTGGCCATTTGTGAAAACCGCAATTTCAATGCCGCCCTTATTTTAAATAAAACGGATTTGCCGCTGACGCAAGAGATGGAAACGCAATTGGCGCACTATGTCCATTGCGGCTATGCGCTCTATCGTGTTAGCGCAAATGCCCCTGAAACATTAGGGCAACTCAAAGCGGCCATGCGTGGGCAAGTCAATATTTTTACAGGACAATCGGGCGTGGGCAAATCCTCGCTCACCAATGCTATTTTGCCTGGCAAGGCGTTGAGAACCAATACCATTTCAGCGACCACCAAACATGGTCGGCATACCACTACCGCCGCCACGCTCTATCATCTTCCCGATGGCGGCGATTTAATTGACACGCCGGGCGTGGCGATTTTTGGCCTCGCTGACATTTCCCCCGCGCAGCTTGCGCAAGGATACCGGGAATTTGTGCCGTATTTGGGGCAGTGCCAATTTAACGATTGCCGCCACCATCAAGACAAAGGGTGCGCCGTCCGCGCGGCCGTTGAACGCGGTGAGATTGCTTCATCACGTTATTTACGCTTTTTAAAATTACACGAAAAAATGTGACCATCATGACCACAGATATTCAATTAACGCCTCAAGGCACGCTCAAACATTTTTTAACCCCAGAAGGGTTAAGTGCATCGTTATTAACCGCTATTCTCGACAAAGCAGACACCTTTTTTACGCACCACGGCACGCAACGAAAAATTAAAGCCATGCCACTGCTCAAAGATAAAACGGTGGTGAATTTATTTTTTGAAAACAGTACTCGCACGCGCACCACTTTCGAGCTGGCGGCAAAACATTTGGGCGCTGAGGTCATTAACATGAATATTGCGACGTCGGCAACGTCAAAGGGTGAGAGTTTGCTCGATACGATTCGTAATTTAGAGTCGATGTTTGTGGATGCGTTTGTGGTACGTCACGCCGTCAGCGGCGCGGCGCATTTTATCGCCCAGCAAACCGCGCCACATATTAGCGTCATCAATGCTGGCGATGGCCAACACGCCCATCCTACGCAAGCCATGCTCGATATGTTTACCATTCGCCAACATAAAAAAGACTTCACGTCTTTGCGCGTTGCCATTGTGGGCGATATTTTGCACTCGCGCGTGGCGCGTTCAGAAATTCATGCGTTGAAAATTTTAGGCGTGAAAGAAGTGCGCGTGATTGCGCCCAAAACGCTTTTGCCCTCAAAAATTGACACGCTTGGCGTGAGTGTTTCGCACGACATGGCGCAAGGGCTTGAAGATATTGACGTGGTGATTATGCTACGTTTGCAAAAAGAGCGTATGACCTCCGCGCTCCTGCCTAGTGAGCGGGAATATTTTCACTGTTTTGGCCTCACGCCAGAGCGATTACACTGCGCAAAACCGGATGCCATCGTCATGCACCCAGGCCCCATTAACCGAGGCGTGGAAATTGCCTCAGAGGTGGCAGACGGTGCGCAGTCTGTCATTTTGCAACAAGTGAGTAATGGCGTGGCGGTGCGCATGGCGGTGATGGCCATGACCTTGTGTGCTTAAAGCGTTTTTACCGTATTTTTCACAAAAAATGTGACCCATCTCACACTTCTCATTACAGAATCCCACTCAACTGTGACGCGCTTCACAATTCTGACTTAAATTTAAGATTTACCTAAAAATCCTCGATAGACTATCTCACAACGACATGACAGCAAGGTGACAAGGTGCTGTCGTCGCTTGTTATCCAAAAGAAATGGCATTGCCCCTAGGCAACGCTAAGGGAAAACTGCGTGCTGCGAAAACGCAAATTGTGAAGTGATTTTCAAGAAATGTTTCATCCCCCTTCTTTCATGATAGCAAGTCATTTAAACGCAACATGAAAAATAAATCCATCACCTCTACGCAAAAGATTCAAAGCCGCTCGCTTTGTTATATCGCGTTTTCGTGATGAACGCTTTGAGGAGAAGGGCAGATGAATAAAAAATATAAATTTACGATTAGTGCATCCAAAGCAAGCCGTCTTGCACACGTTGATAAAACCATTGAAGTCACGCAAGGTACCACCACGCATATTGTCGCCAAAGGCGGTGAGCGTTTTCAAATTCAAGAGCTAACAACCGGTTTTGCGCCAAAGAAAATAGGCGTGAAGCGTGTGGGTAATGATTTGCATATTCAATTTGAAGCCGGTACACAACCTGACGTGATTATTGAAAATTATTACGACAGCGGCGTATTGCCCAATGAGTTGGGCGGTATCAATGAAGAACATCAGTTGTTTGATTACCTCGTCGGTGACGCGCAAGACACGTTTGGCATGGTAGAGTTAGGCGGTACATCGACGGCTGAAAGTGTGGTGGGCAGCGGTGGTGTAATGGAAACACTTGGCGATTGGGTGTGGCCACTGGGCCTTGCTGTGGCCGCTGGCGGCGCGGGCGCGGCATTTGGTATGGGTGGCGGCGGGGGCGGTAAAAGCGCTGCAAAAATTGCCACGCCTAAAAGTGCCGCGCTCATTGAAGAAGATACTGTTGATGCGCTGACACAAAAACCGACTAATACGCCAAACATTTTTATTCAAAGTCCACCAAAAGGGATGCGTGCGCAGTTGCTCGTTGATGGTGTTGAAGTGGAAGCGACACTCCATCAAGCCGCTGATGGGCGTTATTATTTCGTTCCCTCACAGGCGCTATCTGAAGGGCAACATACGTTCACTTATCATTTCGTCACCGCAGCAGGCAAAGCAGGCGCAAACAGTCCCGCCTCAATCGCTTTAATTGATACGCTCGTTCTCGATACGCCAAGCACATCACCTAGCATTGTTGGAACCGGAGGGACTCAAACCAATCAAACAACGCCTACAATTTCGTTAGGTAAAATTCAACAAGGCGCCACGCCGCATTTGCTTGTTGATGGTCAAGACGTGCCCGTGACGGTTTCCACGGACGCCAATGGCAATGTGTCAATTACCCCCACGTCGCCTTTGAGTGAAGGTGCGCACAGCATCGCGTATGTGTACGGG
>DPKY01000073.1 GCA_003542275.1 Methylococcaceae bacterium
ACTCAGATCACTTTACGATTTAGAATTTTTTAAACAAGTGGCGTTTAAAAATAAACGTATTTTTTGGAATGAGCAATGTGATTTTCATTTGGATCAGATTCTGGAACGAGGGCATTTTGTTAAAGAAAAAATGCAGGAAAGATAAGCGACAAAATAAGTCGCTATTAAGAAATAAGTATGCAATAAAATTGTCTGGCGTAGACGCGTATCTCTAAGTAAAAACGCGTCACCGGCCAAGCAACGCAATAATAACCTCCCACTGATACGGCGTCACAGGCAAAATCGAAAGACGATTGCCGCGCTGAACTAATTGAAAATCAGCGAGTTCGACTTTTTCTTTTAATTCATGAAGCGTAATCACGCGCGAGAATTTTTCGACAAATCCCACGTCAACACGCCACCAACGTGGATTGTCGGGCGTACTTTTGGGATCAAAATAAGGGCTGTTGGGGTCTTGCGCACTGTCGTCAACGTAAGCTTCGTGAATAATTTTCATCACGCCCACAATGCCAGCGTCTTTGCAATTTGAATGATAAAAAAAGGCGATATCCTCACAGCGCATCTCACGCATAAAATTGCGTGCTTGATAATTGCGCACGCCCTCCCAGGGCTCAGTTTGCGAGGGTTTGTTCATTAAATCATCAATGCTAAAAACCGACGGTTCAGATTTCATTAACCAATAGCGCACGCGTTATTTCTCCAAATACGTGTAAGAATTTAAACCCGCTAAAAATTCCTGTGCGTAAGCGTGTTTTTCATTGCTTGATAAGTGACTGAAAGCTAATTTTTCCCGATACGCTTCCATGAGCTCGTCACTGCTGATATGCACATAATCGAGCAATTCCGACACCACTTCACCTTCTTGCAAATCTTCAAAATGGTAGCCGTCGTCATCGAGTTTGATGTTAATTGAATGCGTATCGCCAAATAAATTGTGCATATCGCCTAAAATTTCCTGATACGCCCCCAGCATAAAAAAGCCAATCAAATACGGTTTATCGTTATCAATGTGATGAATAGGCAAGGTGTTTTCCAAATTTTGCCCGTCAATGTAGCAATCAATTCGCCCATCGGAGTCGCAGGTCAAATCTTGAATCACGGCGCGGCGCGTGGGCATTTCATCTAGGCGATGAATGGGCATAATAGGGAAAATTTGATCAATGCCCCACACATCAGGCAGCGATTGAAAGAGTGAAAAATTACAAAAAATTTTATCGGCTAATTTTTCGTTAAGTTCATCAAAAATCGTGGCTTCATTTTGATTGTGCACGTTGAGTTGCGTATGAATTTTTTGGCAGGTTAGCGCATAGAGATTTTCCGCTTTTGCCAAGGTTTCCAGTGAACATTGGTCTTGTGTGAATTTTGCTCGCGCTTGCGCAAGCGCGAAATGCGCATCGTGATAAGCCTCAACGCTGTTTTGAATAGGGGGTAATTGCGAAAATTCTGCTGGATTGCAATACACGGATTCAGTATCAGTCACGTTACTGATTAACACCGCGTGATGGGCGGTCAGTGCACGACCGGATTCGGTAATGATATCAGGTTGGGGCAGGTGTTTTTCGGCGCAGACGTGGGCAAAACTGCGGACGATATTTTGTGCATATTCGCTGACGCTGTAGTTCATTGACGATTCACGGCGCGATTGACTGCCGTCATAATCCACGCCAAGGCCGCCACCTGCATCAACTATCGAAATCGTNNAACGTAAAATTGCCCCGCCTCTTTGAGCGCGACTTTAATGTCGTGAATGTTGGCAATTTGTGAGCCCATGTGAAAGTGCATCAGTTTTAAAGCGTCCAGTAAATGGGCTTGTTTTAAACGTGCGATGAGTTGCAGTAATTCATGCGCGTGCAAACCAAATTTGGATTTCTCACCACCGCTATTTTGCCATTTTCCCGCACTGATACTCGATAAACGCACCCGCACGCCTATCTGTGGCGTGACATCAAGCGCTTGCGCTTCATCGATAATCAATTCTAGCTCAAGGGGTTTTTCAATCACTAAATACACATTGAGCCCCATTTTCAGCCCCATAAGGGCGAGGCGAATATAGGCGCGGTCTTTATAACCGTTGCAGATAATTAAGCCGTTTTTGGACGTTGACAGCGCCATAATGGCAAGCAGTTCAGGTTTACTTCCCGCTTCTAGCCCAATATGGTCCGCCGCTAAAATCCCTTCCACCACCTTGCGTTGCTGATTGACTTTGATAGGATAAACGGGCGTGTAACACCCATTGTAGTGATTAGCGTGGCGGGCTTGCTCAAAGGCCTCGTTGAGGCGATGTACGCGGTCTTTTAAAATATCAATAAACCGCACTAAAACGGGCAAAGAAAGCTTTTTGGCTTGCAGTGATTGCGCAATTTCATACAAATCAATTTCAATGGGTTTATCCGCGCACGGCTTCACGCAGACGTTTCCGCGTGCATTGATGGAAAAATACGGTTTTCCCCATGAGGTAATGGCGTAAGTATCAGCGGCTTTTTCAAGGTTCCATGAAGAGGCGTTGTCGGTGAATGGCACGTTATGTCCTTTTGTTTTGCAAGAGTTGAATTAAGTTGAATGAATTAACGCGTAAAATAGTGCGCAAGTGGTCACTAACATAACACATTATGGCGCGATTTTTGATGACTAAAACGCAAGACATTTTTCCTCGGGCGTGCTATCACGCAAGGAGTTTAACTGTGTTAAAATAGCAAAATTTATAAAGAGAAAACGAAGCTATATGGAAAATCAAGATATTTTATCGTCAACAGCGCTGATGGGGAACGTGGGAGAGCCTTTTCTTTTGGGATTTGCTGTGGGGTATTTTGCTAAAAAAATGCTGCGATTTCTTCTCTTTTTAGGCGGTGGCATTGTGGTGATTTTGTTTGCCGCCGATTATTACGGAGTCATTCATTTATCCGATTCTCAGCTCTTGCACGCCACCGACGTTGCGGCAGGCGCAGCGAAAAAATCCAGTGATTTTTTGCTTGAGCGTCTGTCACAATTTACCGCAAAAGGCATGAGTGCATCCGGTGGTTTTTTGCTCGGCTTTAAAATGGCGTAGAGTGACTGAAAAAAAGCAGTCAACAGAAACAAAACAAGCGAGTAGAATACCCCAATGTTCTTACTTTTTTCTTAAAGTTTAAAAATAGTGACTAACGACGTTGACCGTTATGAATTAAGCCTGTTGCTTGATGCCATGGAGTACCGTTGGGGATATGATTTCCGCGAGTATGCACGCTCATCAATTCAGCGGCGGGTACGCAATGTGATGATGCGCCATCGTATCACCTACGTCAGTGAGTTAATTCCCCGTATCTTACACGATCCCATTTTTTTTCAAGATATGGTGAGGGATTTTAGCATCACCGTCACAGAAATGTTTCGTGACCCGAGCGTTTGGGCAAAAATGACCGAGGAAATTTTTCCCCGATTAAACACGTACCCTTATTTTAAAATTTGGCACGCCGCTTGCGCCACCGGTGAGGAAGTGTGGTCAATGGCTATTTTGCTCAAAGAAGCGGGCTTGCTTGAGCGAGCCACAATTTATGCCACGGATTTTAATGATATTGCGCTAGACAAAGCCAAAAAAGGCATTTATCCCATTAAAAATATGCAAGTGGCGAATCGCAATTACCTCAAAGCAGGCGGTCAGCGCTCGCTGGTGGATTATTACCGTGTGCAGGGCGATGAGGTGATTTTTGATAAAAGCTTGGCAAAACGCATTGTGTGGGCAAATCACAATCTCACCACTGACCGCGTGTTTGGTGAAATGAATTTTATTTTGTGTCGCAATGCGCTGATTTATTTCACGCAAGCACTGCAAGATCAAGTGCTCTCACTCTTTAGTGAAAGTTTGGTGTATGGGGGGCTTTTATGTTTGGGAAGCAAAGAAACATTAAATTTCACGTCCGTTGAAAAAGCGTACAGTGTCATCTGTGAGCGTGAGAAATTGTGGTGTAAAACGGCGTCATGATAGGCATTTGGGTGATTATTTTTGATTGGTTGGTTTTATTATGAAAGTGTTAATTGTTGATGATATTCCCGCTAATTTGTACAGCTTGAGGGATATTCTTACTGAGATAGCAACGAAAATTTCTCAAGAAGCCAACGAAGAAGAGGAAGCCTTAGATATTGTGCAAGCCACCTCCGGTGATGAGGCCTTAAAACTGTTATTGCAAAGCGATGTGACGCCCGTATTAGCTATTTTAGATGTGCAAATGCCGGTGATGGATGGCTATCAACTCGCTGAAATCATGCGTACTCATCCGCGTATGCGCCATATCCCCATTATTTTTCTGTCCGCTATCTACCGCAGTGAACACTACATTTTCCGTGGTTACGAAAGTGGCGGCGTCGATTTTTTAACAAAGCCTTTAGACATGAATATCCTGCGCTCTAAAGTGGAAGTTTTTTTAAATCTGGCGCGTTATCGCATCAAAATTGAACAAGCCCATATTGCCCACGCCCAGCTGGTGATTGAAAAAGCCAAAGAGCGCGAGCTACTTCAAGAGCAGATTTATCGCGCACAAAAAATGGAAGGGCTTGGGCAATTAACCAGCGGCATTGCGCATGATTTTAATAATGTGCTTATGTGCATTTTAGGCCATACGGAGTTGGCCAAAATGTACCTTGAAGATACGCCCAATGCCGATATAGAAGAATCTATCAAGCAAATTCAAATTGCAGGCAATCGCGCCATACATTTAATTAAACAAATGCTGGCCTATACGCGTCAAACCCCCACGATGGATCAGTTGCCCAGTGCTGTACAAGTGCTTGATATTATTGATGAAGTGTTAGCACTGACGAAAACAGCATTGTGTCAATCGGGCATTGAATTAGAAACGTATTTTGCCGACAATATGCCCACGGTGTGGATGGATTCAACGGAATTGCATCAAATTGTGATGAATTTGATGATTAACGCCATTGACGCGTTTACTGATTATGAGGCGGGGCGCATTCGCTTGGGTTTGGATTGTCTTGAATTTGATGATACGCCGTCAACAATTTGTAGCGATTGTTTTGCACCAATTAAAGGGCGTTATATTGAAATCAGTATTGCTGATACGGGTATGGGCATTGAACCTAGTGAATTAGCCAAAGTCTTTGAACCATTTTTTACGACGAAATCGGTTGGCAAAGGCACAGGACTTGGGCTTTCTGTAGTCAGCGGCCTTGTGCATCGCGCAAAGGGGCATATACTCATCACGTCCGAAGTAGGAAAAGGCACGCATTTTCAAATTATGCTACCCATTGCACATCACAACACACCGTCAACCACACCAAATCATACTACGTAACACCGAGTAAATACACCATGTCAATTAAAGCGAAACTGCAATTAGGGTTTGGATTTTTAGGATTGCTGATACTCTGTACCGCGCTGATAGGCTGGCTAGGTATGCGAAAAAGCGATACTAATTTGCATCACATTGTCTACGACACCCATGCCAAACTCGACTTGAATACGACCTTGCTCAACGCGGTCAACACGCTCTCACATGATATTAACACGATGGTGATGCTTGATGATGTTGAACTCATTAAAGACACTGAAAATCATTTGCTTGCCGCGCAACTTAGCTATGATCACGCGTGGAAGACATTAAATGCACTCCCCGCTAGCGAAGACGAAAAAGCCCTTTTTGAAAAAATCGCTGCTGCGTCGTTAATTGCAGGAAATCTGCATTCGCGCGTCACGACGCTGGCCTTGGCGAATAGAGATGATGAAGCCAATGCGTTTATTGTAAAAACCGCCACGCCATGGCTTGCGCAGTGGCAAGAGGCGCTCAATAAAAACAGTGAATTCCAGCAAGCGCGTATTGCACAAAATGCGGAAATGACCCAATCCACCACCGCTTCTTTTATGGTGGCGCTGGCCGTGTGTGCTTTAGCGTTATTGGTGTGCGGTTGCCTCGTGTTCTACACCCTTATCAATAACATGATGTCCATTATCCATCATGTCAAACAAACCACCCAAGCCATTGCACAAGGCGATTTAAGTGTAAAACTTGACGTAACCACCGATGATGAGCTCGGTGAGTTATTGCGTCCTATTAGCGTTTTGCAACATATTTTACGCAGTTTCACGCAAGACATTCAAACGCTCGTCGATGCCTCACAACAAGGAGCGCTCACGCGTCGCGCAGAGGCGGGGGAGACTGTGGGGGAGTGGAAAAAGATTATTTTAGGTGTCAACACCATTTTAGACGAAGCCGTCGGGCCTATTAACGCGCAGGCGATTACGTTGCAAAAAATTGCTGATGGCGATTTTGGCGCCCGTATTACCGCAGAATTTAACGGTGAGCATAATCGCATTAAAAATGCTATTAACAATGTCGCCGACATTATCGAGCAATCTACGCAAGAAATCCAACGTCAAAATTGGATTAAAACGGGCTTGTCGGAATTGTCTGAGCGCATTCGCGGAGATATGTCTTTGGCAGATTTGACGTATCAAGTGGTGTCGTATTTGGCGGGTTATGTCAATGCACAAATTGGTGCAATGTATTTGTGGAATGATGCCGAGAAAAAATTAGTGCTAACGGGCAGTTATGCGTATGAGTTCCGTAAAAATTTGTCACAACACTTTGCGTTAGGTGAGAGCGTAGTTGGGCAAGTAGGGCTGGAGAAACGCTTTATTTTATTGACCAATTTACCCGACGATTATGCACGCATTACCTCGTCTATTGGCCAAGTGCTGCCGCGTAACATATTGGTTTTGCCAATTTTACATGAAGGGGAACTCAAAGGTGTGCTTGAGCTGGGCAGTTTAGACACGTTTAGCCAGCAATCGCTTGATTTACTCCATTTGGCCATTGAAAGTATTGGCATGGCCATTATTGTGGCAGAAGCCGTGACGCGGACACAAACATTACTTGAAAACAGTCAACAGCTTGCACAGCGTCTGCAAATACAACAAGATGAGTTGCAAAAAACCAATGAAGAATTAGAACAACAAGCGAGGGTACTGCAAGAAAGCGAGCAACGCCTGCAAAAACAACATGAAGAACTTCAGCAAACCAATGAAGAGTTAGAAGAACA
>DPKY01000148.1 GCA_003542275.1 Methylococcaceae bacterium
TATCCGCCACCATGCCAGTGCCGTCATAAATTTTCATGAGTGAGCCGGTGAGGGTGATGCGGCCTTCTGGAAAAATGACGGTTTTATTGTTTTGCTGAAGATGATGAATCAAATTTTTAAGCGACATGGGATGTGTCGGGTCAACAGGAAACACTTTTGATAAGCCCAGAAACGGTTTGATCCACCATTTTTGTGCAATATGCGTGTTAATAGCAAAGTTAATGTCATCAGGCAAAAAAGCACTGAGCAGTGGCGGATCTAAAAACGCGCAATGATTGGCCACAATTAACACACGTTCACCGGCTTGATAATAATTTTCAAGACCGATGACCTCAACGCGGTAGAGCAGTTGTAGAAAACAGCGTAATAGTTTTTTGAGCATACGGTAAAATACCAACAATAAAAGGCAAAAACGCGTGGTTAACGCGCCAGTAATTGACGCAAAATGGCTTTTTCATGTGCATCTAAACCCACGGCGGTTTCTTGGGCAAGTAACTTTTCAATTCGCGTTTGCTTGGCGTGCACTAAAAATTGATTTAACGCGCCGTTAAACTCCGTGTCAACGGCGGTTTCCGGCACTAAAATAGGCAAGGCGGCAAGCGCGTTGATTATTTTTTCTTCTGGTTTATCACGGTAAAACTCTAGCAATTGCGCGGTGGTGGCGGGCTGATGGGTTTGGATGGTTTGTACAATGGCTTTGAAAATAGCAATGCCAGAAAAATCCAGTGTTTCCCAATCAATGGGATGATCGTTGAGTTTTTCAATGAGGTGTGGGTATTGCACGAGCATGGCTAAAGTGAGGCGTTCAAGGGAGTGCCGTGTCTGTTTTGTTTGCCTAGGCGGCAATAGTGACTGGGCCTGCGCGGAGTGCATGGCTTTTTCAAGCGCGGGCGTGACATCAAATTGAGAAAGTTCGTGCAGTTTTTTGAATAACATCTCTTTAAAAAAACAATCTGCTAATTTGAGCAAATAGGGTTTGGCTTGATTGACGAGTTTTGCACGCCCTTCAATGCTGGTCAAATTGAGTGTGTCTTGAAAATGGGCACAAAAAAAATCAGAAAGCATCGTCGCTTGCGCGATACGCGCTGAAAACGCCTCGGGTCCTTCAGTGCGAATGAGCGAGTCGGGATCATGCTCAGTGGGAAGCAACAGTACGCGCACTTGCCGATTATCATTGATCACCGAAAAAACGGCATCCATCGCCCGCCAAGCAGCTTCTTTTCCTGCTTTATCGCCATCAAAGCATAAAATGATTTCCGGCGTTGACCTAAAGAGGAGTTCTAATTGCGTGGCACTCAAACTGGTGCCTAATGCCGCTACGGCGTAGGTAATACCGTTTTGCGCGAGGGTGACGACGTCCATATACCCTTCAACCACTAAAATACGCACAGGTCGTGTATTTTTTTTCAATAATTCGTAGAGGCCATAGACTTCATTGCCCTTATGGAAAAGGGGGGTTTCAGGTGAATTAAGGTATTTGGGTTGCTTTGGATCGTCTTTTAAAATGCGTCCACCAAAGCCAATCACAAGACCCCGCTTATTACGAATAGGAAACATAATACGTTGGCGAAAACGCTCATAGTATTGGTCATTTTTAAAAGCTAACATACCCGCTTCACAAAGCAGTGGCGTGTTGAAATGGGGTGAGAGGATTTGCCATTCATCAGGTGCATAGCCTAGCATAAAATCCCGTGCCGTTTCGCCGTGAATGCCGCGTCCTTTGAGATAATTGACGGCTGTCTCTTTTTGGGGGTGTTGCTTGAGTTGTTGTGAATAAAACGTGGCGATGTGCGACAAGAGCTGTTGTAAATCGAGTAATTTATTTTTTTCTTGCGGTGCAAGCGAATTCGTGTTGTTTTCGTAGGGGATATCAACGCCACACAAGGCGGCTAATTCTTCAATGGCTTCAATAAACGTCAAGTGATTGAAATCCATGAGAAAAGTAATAACATTGCCACTTGCGTGACAGCCAAAACAATGGAAAAATTGTCTATTTTGATTAACGCTAAAGCTGGGGGTTTTTTCACTGTGAAAAGGGCAACGGGCACTATAATTAGCACCCATTTTCTTTAAGGGAACGTGCGAATCGATGACGTCAACAATATCAACTCGCACTAAAAGCTCATCAATGAATTGGCGAGGAATCCTACCTGACATGATGAAAAATAAGTGGCGTTTATTCTGCGAATGCGGCCTTAATTTTCGCGCTCACCACGGACATATCAGCGCGACCTTGCATGGGCGCTTTAAGCAACGCCATGACGTTCCCCATATCCTTTATTGAGGTTGCACCCGACTGCGTTAGCGCTTGGGATACCATGACATCAATTTCTGCTTCGGTTAATGCTTGAGGGAGAAAATTTTGAATGACGACAATTTCTGCGGCTTCAATATCGGCTAAATCCGTGCGATTCGCATCCGTATATTGACGAATAGACTCGCGGCGTTGTTTGACCATTTTATCTAAAATGAGGAGTACACGGCTGTCATCAAGTTCGATGCGCTCGTCAACTTCCACCTGCTTCATTGCCGCTAGCATAAGACGAATGACACCCAAACGCGCTTTATCGCCGCTTTTCATTGCGGCTTTCATTTCGTCTTTGATGTGCGTTAATAAATCGCTCATGAATTACAGCGCAGGACGACCGCGACGTAAGTTTTTCAACGCATAACGCTCACGCGCTAATTTTTTCAAGTGGCGTTTTACCGCCTAGGCCCCTTTGCGTTTACGCTCGGTTGTGGGTTTTTCATACGCTTCACGACGACGAACTTCCGCTAAAACCCCTGCTTTTTCGCAAGCGCGTTTAAAACGGCGAATGGCAATATCAAAAGG
>DPKY01000164.1 GCA_003542275.1 Methylococcaceae bacterium
CTTGACTACTATGCAGCGCTGCAGAGCCAATAATCAACCCGTCACGCACAATCACCCAATAATCCTGAATTTCCATTTCAATTTTTTCACGCGAGCGTTTTGCAAGCAGGCCTTTATCCTCTAGTGGTTTTATCAACGCTAAAATGCCACCAATGTCATTGAGCGTTGCTTGACGACAAATCTCATAAGGCGTGGCGCTAATGAGTGTCCCAACCCCATCATGGGTAAACAATTCTTGTAGCAACGCGCCATCTAACTGACGACTGAGCAAATGCACACGTTCAATGCCCGCCTGACAGCTTTCAATGGCCGCGCTGAGAGGTTGATGTACCATATCGTGCAAATTATCATTTTTTTGAATTAAATCGAGCGCTTCTTGCGTCGTTAATTGGGCAATCACTTTTTGTGTTTGACTATCAAGACACTGCTCTTCTGTTAAAAAAATGAGCTTTTGTGCCTTAAGTGCAATGGCAACAGCTGTAGCGACTTGTTCAGCCGATAAATTAAACACATCGCCACTGGGTGAATAACCAATGGGTGAGATAAGCACCAAATTATTTTGCTCAAGTTGCGCATGAATGGCCGCACTGTTAATTTTGCGTACGGCGCCCGTGTGCAAATAATCCACGCCATCAATAACACCAATGGGTCTTGCGACAACAAAATTGCCAGATGCCACTTTCAGCTCTGAATTTTCCATCGGGGAATTCGCCAGCCCCATAGACAATTGCGCTTCAATTTCCACGCGAACAAAGCCAGCCGCTTCTTTTACGCATTGCAATGCCACGTCATCGGTGATGCGAAGCCGATTAGAAAAATGGGCGCGATGCTGGCGTGTTTCTAATCGCTCATCAATCTGCGGACGAATACCATGCACCAAAACAAGACGAATGCCTAGGCTACTCAAAAGGGCAAAATCGTGAATGAGTTTTTGAAACCTGTCGCGTTGTTTGAGCGCCTCGCCACCAAAATTGATCACAAACGTTTTATTGCGATGCGCTTGAATATAGGGCGAAGAGTCTCTAAACCAATGCACAAAACGTGTCATGACAGCGTTTCCAGCGCTTTTTTGACTTCACGTAGCACACTTCCCCAGTCACCACGCTGTGGCTGTCGAAATAAACGCATACTTTGATACCACACCGAGTTGCTACGCCCCAAAAGCCAACGCCAATCGGGCACGGCAGTAATGAGTGTCCAAACAGGTAAATTTAACGCGCCGGCTAAATGTACCGGCGACGAATCAACGGAAATCAGTAAATCCACATTGGCAAGCAACGCCGCTGAATCGGTGAAGTCGTGAATATAATCGCTCACATCAAGGATATTCAATGGACTTTCTAAGCACTGAGCGCGGGCTTTATCGCCAAGTTGCAAACTGATCCAAGTGATGTGCGGCAAGGTACTCAAACAAGCAAATTCCGCTAACGCAATCGAGCGATTAGCGTCGTTAGAATGCACCGGATTGCCCGCCCACACCAACGCA
Source organism: Methylococcaceae bacterium (assembly GCA_003542275.1). GTDB lineage: Bacteria > Pseudomonadota > Gammaproteobacteria > Methylococcales > Methylomonadaceae > UBA10906. The sequence continues at coordinate 1,487 of DPKY01000164.1, forward strand.
ATTTTTTTATTTGCAGCAGGGGTCTGCGATGCTAACCACTGTTGCCACCATGCTGATTTTTGCGCATTGACGGATAAATAGGGTACGTTGCAAGGCAAATTTTCCAAGGTGGTTTGAAACCAATAAGGCAAGGCGAGAGGAAAAACCCAAAAATCATACTGAGCGGTGTGTTGCTCACCGTTTTCAAGGACACGATCCACCCAAACAATCGTTTTAAACAATGCCACCAGCGGCGTTGTCACCAGCACCCAAACTATTGCCCCCTGCGCTTTTAAATGCTGGGCATAGCGCACAAACTGAATCATATCCCCAAATCCTTGCTCGGAATGAATGAGAATCGTTTGGCCTTGCAATGACTCGCCTTGCCACTGTTTTGCTTGGAGCGCGGGCGGATTGGGTTTACTTGGATTGGTATTGTTTGGATGATAAAACCATTGATACTGCGCCCACCCTGCTTTTAATTCCCCCATGAGCATCAGTAGCAACGCAAAATTGTAGTGTGCATCAATAAAATGCGGGTCGAGTTCAATCGCGCGGGCAAAATATTTTGCAGAGCGGTCAAATTGCGAGAGATGTTTTAAGACAAGGCCTAAATTACTGTGTGCTTTGGCGTGATTAGGATTATAATCAATAGCGAGTCGATATCTTTGCCCTGCCTCTTCGTATCGTGCCAATTTTTGCAACGTAACGCCATAGTTGTAATGTGCCTCGGCATAGTCGGGGCGCAGCTGTAGCGCTGTTTTGTAACAGGTTTGCGCTTCATCTAGGCGATGTAATTTTTCTAAGGTAATGCCAAGATTATTGTGGGCAACAGCGAGAGTAGGTGCAATACGCACCGCGTATTGAAGGCATTTTAGCGCCTCCTCTAAGCGATTTTTCTCTTGATAAGTGTTGCCTAAATTACTCCAGGCTTCAGCGTCGTTAGGCGATAAATCGGCCGCTTTTTGTTTTGCGGCAAGCGAATCATCAATGTGCCCTTGTGCTTGCAATACGGCGCCTAGCACTTTCCAGCCAAAGCCATGCTGGGGAAAACGCGCCGTTAACTCGCGTGCAACCGTGTGTGCCTCTGCATAGTTTTTCTGATTGTAGAGCGCGGCGAGTGCATTCACTTCGCTGGGGGTTGGCGCGGGCATCGCATTTTTTTTGGACGATTTGTTTAAAAGAGGCTTTTTCATCGCGTGAAGCGTTACGCTTTTTTTATATAGAAAATTTTCATAGTGTCTTGCGCTTGCGTAGCGAGTATCTCGTGGCAAGCTTGTTGACAAAAAACGCCAAAATCCAAGTGTGCAGCGGGGTCAGTCACGGTAATTTTTACCACATCGCCTGCGTTAAGCGCATTTAATCCTTGTTTGAGTTTTAATAAAGGCATTGGGCAATGCAAACCCACGGCATCAATTTCCAGCGTATAAGGTAACATAAATTTTCAAGGCTAAAGTGAATCACACAGTTTTCAAAATGCTTATAATAACACTCTATCCCCCTCGTTGAAGCAGGACATTATTTTTTATGGATTATTTTCCGATTTTTCTCAAATTAGCCAAGCAACCGTGTTTAGTGGTTGGCGCAGGTAGCTGCGCCGCACGCAAAATTGAATTACTCGCGCGTGCAGGGGCGGAAATTACCGTTGTGGCGCATGATATTAGTGCGCAAGTGGCCGCAATGCAAGCCACGCATCGCCTCACGATTTATCGCAAATACGTTGAGCGCTCAGATATAGAGGGCTATAAACTCGTGATTTCAGCCACCAATGATACCGCCGTCAACACACGCGTGAGTCAATATGCAACGCAAGCGGGCATTTGGGTTAACGTGGTGGACAGTCCCGCGCTCTGTCATTTTATTTTTCCCGCTATTGTGGATAGAGCGCCGTTAACGATTGCCATTTCTTCAGGGGGAGTGTCGCCTGTCTTGGCGCGACTTTTACGCGCAAAAATTGAAACGGTTATCGCCCCTAGTTATGGTGTGCTGGCGGGATTAGCCGAAAAATTCCGCGAGACGGTCAAAAAACAAATTTCACGCCCGGCTAATCGGCGCATTTTTTGGGAAAATGTGTTGCAAGGTCGCGTGGCAGAACTGGTCTTTGCTGGACAGCACGACGCCGCCGAGCGCGAATTAACGGACGCGATTGCACGCCTTGACACGCAAATGACCCACGCTGCCAGCGGTGAAGTGTATTTGATTGGCGCTGGGCCGGGCGCGGCAGATTTGCTCACATTTCGCGCCCTGCGCTTGATGCAACAAGCCGATGTGGTGGTCTATGATCGCCTCGTGTCTGGTGAAATTTTAGATTTGGCACGGCGTGATGCCGAGAAAATTTATGTTGGCAAGGAACGCAGTCAACACGCGCTGCCGCAAGACGATATTAACGATTTGCTCGTAAAATTGGCCAAAGAAGGCAAACGCGTTGCGCGACTTAAGGGCGGCGATCCTTTTATTTTTGGGCGTGGCGGGGAAGAAATTGAAACGCTGATGGCGCAACATATTGCGTTTCAAGTGGTGCCAGGTATCACCGCAGCAAATGGCTGTGCAAGTTATGCGGGCATTCCGCTCACGCACCGTGATTACGCGCAGTCGTGCGTTTTTGTGACGGGGCATCTCAAAGATGATTCCGTGCATCTCAACTGGACACAACTCGCCGCGCCAAATCAGACGATTGTGATTTATATGGGACTTATTGGCCTTGAGAAAATTTGCGATGCGCTCATTGCACACGGTAGCGAGCCCACGCTCCCCATTGCGGTGATTGAAAAAGGCACCACCCCCGCGCAGCGCGTCATTGTGGGAACCCTCAGCACCTTGCCCACTAAAATTCGACACGAGCGTCTTGAAGCCCCCACACTTATTATCATTGGTCATGTGGTGAGTTTACACGAAAAACTTCGCTGGTTTGCGCAGTGAATAACCCAGTAAATAGCCAGTAAATAGCAGTTTTTTTTTAACAAAATCGTTGAATTTTACTGTTAAACTCCTTATCCTTTTCACTGTTCAACTTTAATTAAATTGAATGTATTGAAAAAAAGAAAAACAAATTTTTTACTTCCCCTTGAGAGGATTATTTATGAAAAAAGCACTTTTAGCTTTCGCTGGCGTTGCGTTAATTGGTTTAACTTCTTCTGCGTTTGCGGATGAAAAAACAGAAATCGGCGCAAAAATTTATGAACGCGCATTTGGTCGTGGTTGCGGCACTTGCCATGATATTTCATCAAACCCACAATTATTTGATTTAGTGAAATCAGGTAAATTGTCACGCGCAAGCTTTGAACAAACATTAAAAGACGGTAAAGGCGGTATGCCAAAAGCGATTGCGGCGATCATGGAAGTGGGCCCTGTGAAAAAAGCAGGCTACGGCGAAGATCAAGCTGTTGACGCACTTTATGCTTATTTAGGTAGCAAATAAGCGATTATTCGTTTATTTTCGCTTATCAAAAGCCGCATGAATCGCTTAAATCATGCGGCTTTTCTTTTGCCGGCCTCTTTTCAAAAAAACTGTTACACTACGCGCACTATCACTTTTTCTTTATTGATATGAACGCACTCTCTATTCGTAATCTTCGTAAAACCTACGCCAATGGCTTTGAAGCGCTCAAAGGCATTGATTTAGACGTGAAACAAGGGGATTTTTTTGCCTTGCTTGGCGCTAACGGCGCGGGAAAATCGACGGCTATTGGTATCATTAGCTCACTTGTCAACGCGAGCAGTGGCTCAGTAAAAATTTTTGGCCACGACATCAAATCCGACTCTGCACTGGCCAAAAGCTGCCTTGGACTCGTACCGCAAGAAATCAATTTTAATCAATTTGACACCGCAAAGCGCATTGTACTCAATCAAGCCGGCTACTACGGTATTCCGCGAAAACTTGCGCTGCAACGCATGGAAACGTGTTTAAAGCAAGTCGATTTGTGGGATAAACGCGACGTCATTTCACGGCGTTTATCTGGCGGTATGAAGCGGCGCGTGATGATTGCACGAGCGATGGTTCATGCACCAAAACTGCTGATTCTCGATGAACCCACTGCTGGGGTGGACATTGAAATTCGCCGCGCGATGTGGCAGATGATGGAAGAACTTAACGCGCAAGGCACAACCATTATTTTAACCACCCATTATCTCGAGGAAGCAGAAAGCCTGTGCCGTAACATTGCCATTATCGATCAGGGAAGCATCATTGAACATTCCGATATGGGGTCGTTTCTCAAACGCTTGCATATTGACCATTTTGTCCTTGATTTAGCCCAGCCTCTCGCGCAATTACCCATTTTTCAAGGCTATTCACTCAAGCAAATCTCACCGACGATTATTGAGGTGGGAATTCCAAAGAGTCATGATTTAAATGATTTATTTCAACAACTCAGTGCGGCAAATATCCATGTCATCAGCATGAAAAACAAAAGTAACCGTTTAGAACAGTTATTTGTCGATTTAATTGAGAATAAAACACAACAAAAGGACGCTGCATGAGTGTTTTGATTGCTTTTACCACGATTGTTCGCAAAGAAGTGTATCGTTTTATTCGTATCTGGCCACAAACCCTACTCCCCCCAGCCATTACCA
>DPKY01000072.1 GCA_003542275.1 Methylococcaceae bacterium
ATTTGACGCTGTCCTTCTTCAATGCGTTTCGCAATTTTCAATTCATCTGCGCGTGTTAAAAGTTCAACAGAACCCATCTCGCGCATATACATTCTAACAGGGTCGGTGGTGCGACCAAATTCGTTATCAAGCGAAGCTAACGCGGCCACTTCTTCGGCATCTTCATCGTCAGTGGTTACGGCCACTGAATCTGTAATCAATGAGTCTTCATCTGGGGCTACTTCATATACCTGAATGCCCATGTCATTGATCATGTTGATGATTTCTTCAGCTTGCTCTGGGTCAGCATCATTGGGCAAATGATCGTTCACCTCAGCATACGTTAGGTAGCCTTGGAGTTTTCCTTTTGCGATCAGTTGTTTTAATTGTGATTGCTGTTGTTCTTCGCTCATTATTTACCCGCGCAGTGAATGTTTGATTAACGCTGTTGATGTAAGACTTTCAACGCATTTCAATGAAAAAATTGCGATTAATGCTCGACACGTTCATCCTTATTCCCTCAATTATAATCCAGATAAGCCATTTAATCAACCTCACATCTCGCCGTGCCTTTTGAGTTATCTCTTGTAAATTTTGTTAATCAATGCGCAAGCGTGGAGTTTGAGTTAGAATAAGCGCCTTTAGGTATCCCGAAACGTTACGGGTGTATTTTTCGCGTCATATTTTCAAGGTTATTCTTATGCGTAAAACCATTCTTACTTTGCTTGGCAGTAGTTCGCTTTTACTTACGGCAACGAGTCTCTATGCTGCAACAGATTTGCCGCCCTCTTCAAAAGTGGCTTTAGGGGCAGTTGAGGAGGTTTGCTCGGATTTTGTCGACCCAAATTGGCGTAAAGAACAAGTCATTGATGGTGTAAAAATTCAAGCATCAAAATTATGTAGCCCTGATAATCCCTATGATATTGCTGCGTTTGTAAAAGGGACGAATGGCGTGTCAATGGATACGCTCATGCAAACGCAATTAGCGGCTGATGCGATTACGATGTCTGATGACGTGGACGGTGATGGCGATCCAGATAAAATTATTATCAAGCTTGAAGTGGTCGAACTCAACGGGCATTCGCCAGACAATAAAGACCCCATTACGACATTTGATATCGCCCCCGGTTTGCAACCCACTTTTTGGGTATACGCACCTAAAACACGCGATATGTCAACGCTCAACTTATATGAATCCATTGCCAATCCGCTCCTTCGCGTGCCATCACCCACTATTCGTGTTGAACAAGACGATGTCGTATGGATTGTGCTAGAAAACACCCATTATCTACCGCATTCGATTCACTTGCATGGCGTTGATCATCCCTTTATGGATCATTCGCAAAATGGCAACGACGGTGTGGGGCAAACCAGTAATATGGATACCATGCCCGGTGAGAGCAAAACGTATGTTATCAAGCCTCGCCAACCCGGTACAATGTACTATCACTGCCATGTCCAACCCCATACGCACATTCCAATGGGGCTACAGGGGATGTTTATCGTAGAGGAAAATCGTCCAAACAACTGGCCTCAAACCCTCAATGTAGGGGCGGGGCAGGTGCGTCATCCGTCAGCGGCGGTGCTGGAGAAATATGCGCGTGAATACGATTTGCATTATCAATCCGTCGATAAAGAGTTGCATGAGGTGGTAGCACGTTCTGCTAACGATCCCCGTTTGATTGCCAAGCACATGAACATGGAATACGACACAACCGATGCCACAGATGATTACTTCATGTTAAACGGGCGTTCCTTTCCATACACCTTGCGTGAATCATTGGTACACATGAAGGAAAATGAAAAAGTGAAATTGCGGGTGATTAACGGTCATACGGAATCTTTGGCGTTGCATATTCACGGACATAAACCCACAGTGACCCATTATGACGGCGTCGATAATGGCCCAAGCTCGTATATTCAGCGTGATGTGCACGGCATGGTGCCTGCGCAACGTTTAGACCTTGAGCTAAACGGTAAAGATGACGGCTTAAACAGTTTTGGTCAAGGCATTTGGATGTTTCATGACCATGTTGAAAAATCGTTTACCACCAATGGCGTGGGAGAAGGCGGGGATATTAGCTTGGTGGTGTATGATGGTTTTATGGACGATCGTGGTATCCCGATGTCACACGGCATGAGTTTGGCGCCTTATTTCACCAAAGAATATTGGAAAAAAGGAAGTTACCCTATTTGGCAAGATTATGATGAGTGGCGCAGTTTAGGCTTGCCTGATCTAAATGCGCCCGTGACGCCCTCAAAAGTCGCCGTTCAAACAGTTGCGCCTAAACTTGATGACATTGAAAGAGCCAAAAAAGCCGCTGCGGCAACAAAAGAAACAGAAGAGGATTCATTCCTAGGTAAACTCACTTACGGTATGTTCCTAGGCTTTGTTTTTTATGCGGCGTTCTTAAAGCGTGAAGCGTTGATGGTGTTAGCAAAAAAATTGTTAAGTGGCGTGAAAAAAATAAAGGGATGATTTTATGACAGAGAGTGCTCGCCCACCCTTGCCACCTTTTACGACTGAAACTGCCGCCGTCAAGGTACGCGCCGCTGAGAATGCGTGGAATTTGCAAGTGCCAGAAACGATTGCGTTAGCTTATAGCGTGGATAGTCAATGGCGCAATCGTGCTGAGTTAATTAACGGGCGTTCTGAAATTGTAGCTTTTCTGCAGCGTAAATGGGCAAAAGAGCAGCATTATCGCCTCATTAAAGAATTGTGGGCGTTTCATGAAAATCGGATTGCGGTGCGTTTTGCCTATGAATGGCAAGACGCATCAGGGCAATGGTTTCGCTCACTGGGAAATGAAAATTGGGAATTTAACGCACAAGGTCTTATGCAACGGCGTATCGCCTCCATTAACGATATGCCTATTGCCACAGAGGCGCGTTTATTTCACTGGGAATGGAAAACACCTCGCCCCGATAATCATCCTAATTTATCTGCGTTAAATTTGATTTAATAAACGCCATTGGGCGACGGCTTGAATACGCAATCGTCTAATGGCTTCGCCAATTTTTGCGCCTTGCAAGCCTTGATTGAGTGCCGGTGAGGTGTCAACACTTGTTGCTGCATGAGCGAGTTGACGCATTATTTCTGCTTGAGGGTAGGGCACATTCTCAAATGTCAAGCGCCCTTGCATATCGGCTTGGCACGCTAAAACAAAGTCATGCAGGGTGTTTTTTTCTTTGAACGCACCCAATGTTTGTAGCAAATCCACCGCTGTTGTGGCGCGTAGTTCATGGATGCGGTGACAATGTGTGTGGTATTGCGTGACCTGCAGAGCAAGTGTTTTAAAATCATTTGGTACACGCAGGCGATGACACATTTTTTCGACAATGGCGACGCCTTTGCGTTCATGGCCGTGATGATGCGGTAAATCGGCTTTAGGCGAAAGCGCTTTGCCAACATCATGTACAAGCGCAGCAAAACGCACCTGTATATTTTTTGAAAGGGCGCAAGCGCGGTCTAAAACCATCATGGAATGCACACCACAATCAATTTCGGGGTGGTATTTTGCAGGTTGCTCAATACCAAATAGTCTATCAATTTCGGGGAAAATTTTGGCGAGTGCACCGCAATGGCGTAAGGTGTAAAAAAAAGCCGATGGCGTTGGTTCATTGAGTGCTTTGTAGGTTTCCGCCCAAATGCGTTCGGGGACGAGCGCGTCGACTTCACCTGCGCAGACCATGTCGTGCATTAAGTGTTGTGTTTCCGCCGCAACAGTAAACCCCAAGGGGGCGTAACGGGCGGCGAAACGCGCGAGGCGTAAAATACGCACAGGATCTTCTGCAAAAGCAGGTGAGACATGGCGAAACAATCGATTTACTAAATCCGCCATGCCGCCATAGGGGTCAATGAGTTCGCCTGATGCCGACATGGCCATAGCGTTAATGGTCAAATCTCGTCTTTGTAAATCTTCCTCAAG
>DPKY01000239.1 GCA_003542275.1 Methylococcaceae bacterium
CAATTTGTGCGCAGGAGCCTACCGTCACCCAGGTATCAACCATTGTGCCGCTGTCCACATACGCGCCGATGTTGACATACGAGGGCATTAAAATCGCCCCAGAGGCAATAAATGAGCCATGACGCGCCACGGCATTAGGCACTACCCGAACGCCAGCAGCCGCAAAATCAGCTTCACTGTATGTGGCAAACTTGCTTTCCACTTTATCGTAATAGCGTGTATTACCGCCGTCCATTAAGCGGTTATCATTGATGCGAAAAGATAATAGAACGGCTTTTTTTAACCATTGATGCGTTACCCAATCGCCATTGATTTTTTCAGCAACACGCAACTTGCCACTATCAAGTAAATTCAGTGTGTCGGTAACCGCGTCACGAATCTCTGCTGAGACCGTAGCGGGGGTAATGTCTGCGCGATGTTCAAAAGCGCTGTTAATGATATTTTCTAAATTAGTCATGGGCTATTTTATAAAGTTTTAAAAAAAGGGTGGAAAATGGACGCCGCGCTAATGTATTTATCAATAGGCGCACTAACGCAATTCTAACATGATATGTTTATAATGTGGGTGGATGAAAAGAAATGAATGCTAACAGGCTAGATGAGTGAGCTGATTGTTGCACGACTTGGCGCGGTGTAGCCTTCATGTTTTGAGATATGACATTTTTAGGAAAATTAGCGTATGCGTAGAGTGATTTTTAATCAAAAAGGCGGTGTAGGAAAATCCACCATTACCTGTAATTTAGCGGCAATTAGTGCGCAACAAGGCAAACGCACACTGGTGGTGGATTTAGACGTACAAGGCAATTCCACACAGTATCTACTGGGGCATAAAATAGCGGACAGTGAAAAAACCATTGCGCATTTTTTCAAAGACAGCTTGAGCATTTCACTCTTTGGCAGTGCCGGCACGGGATCGGGGCTAGAGAGCGCGATTCATGAAAGTCCTTTCCCCAATTTATTTGTTCTACCTTCTCATCCCGAGTTGGAGCCGTTGCAAGGCCGTTTAGAGTCGCGTTACAAAATTTTTAAACTCAAAGAAGCGTTTGAAAAATTAGACCATTTTGACGAAATTTATATGGATACCCCGCCCATTTTAAATTTTTACAGTCAATCAGCGCTCATTGCCGCGCATAAATGCCTGATTCCCTTTGATTGTGACACGTTTGCGCGTGATGCGCTGCATTTGCTTATCAATACACTAGGCGAGGTGAAGGCAGATCATAATCAAGCGCTTGAAATTGAAGGCATTATTGTGAATCAGTTTCAAAAACAAGCCAATTTGCCGCGTCAATTAGTCAATGAACTCATTGAAGGCGGCTTGCCGGTGCTGGCGTCTATGATTTCGAGTTCAGTGAAAGTGCGCGAATCGCACGCTGAATCACAGCCCCTTATTCATTATGTCCCTGCACATAAATTAACAGACGAATTCCGCGCTCTCTATGATGAAATTCACCAGCGTTAAAATGTGGGCGTTACCCATCTTGTCGGGTATATTGATTGGCACGAGTTATATTCCCTTTCCACCATGGGCGTCATTATTTGGTTTTGTGCCGCTGTGGCTATTTTGGCAACAACAAACGCAATTAAAACCGGTCATTTTAGGCGGGATAGTGAGTGCTTTTGTGTTTACGCTCATTGGGTTTAATTGGATGACGTATTTACTGCACGAATTTGCCCATCTACCTTGGGCGCTTGCGGTAATAGGTATGCTCATTTATGCCCTGGTAGCGCATTTATACGTTCCGTTTGCGGGTATGGTGTGGTTTATCATCGTCAAAAAATGGACGTGTTCTCAGCGTGTATCGCTGGGTTTTCTGGCACTTATCACAATCTTGAGTGAGGCGTATTCGCTCACGCTGTTTGATTGGAATTTTGGCTATTCGTGGTTTGGCGCGGGCATCCCTTTTTACCATGTCGCTGAAATAGTGGGTTTTAGCGGCCTGAGCGCCATCACACTCGCTTACAATCTGCCGCTCTATCTTGCGTGGCAGTTGCGTCATGATAAACGCGGCAAAATACTGTTGGGCGCGGTAGTGGGGAGCTTTTTATTATTTAACGTCGCTGGCCTTGGGCTAAAAGCCCGCTTGCCGGCGCCAGATGCGCAATTTACCGTTTTGATGGTACAAGGTAACATTGGGAATTCGGAAAAATTAGCCGCTGAACTTGGCGATGGTTATGGACAAGCTATTTTAGGGCGTTATTTGTCCCTGACCAGTGATGCACTTGAAAAGTACAAAGACGAAAAAATTGATTTTGCATTATGGCCAGAAACGGCGTTTCCCACTTTTTTGGGTGAAAATTTTGTCGCGCAAAATAACTATCCCGCGCAACTGAGTGCCTTTTTAAAAGCGCATTCACTGCCACTGGTCACGGGGGCGTATAGTGTGGATATGCGCGTGAAATTATTAACAAACTCGCTTTTTTTGTTAAATGATAGGGGACAAATTGTCCCGCCCCACTATAGCAAAACGATTTTACTGGCGTTTGGCGAATATATCCCGTTTGAAGATGTCTTATCTGTGCTGCGTCAATGGTTTCCGCAAATTGGTCATTTTGCGCGTGGACAAGGCGCAAAGGATTTATTTGATTTGCACGGATTAAAAATGGCGCCACAAATTTGCTATGAAGGCCTGTTTGCATATTTTTCACGTGATTTAGCTAATTTAGGTGCACAGGTGATTGTCAATGCAACCAATGATTCATGGTATGGCGCATGGCAAGAGCCTTATCAGCATTTTTATATGACGCTCGCGCGTGGCGTTGAATTTCGCCGTCCAGTGCTTCGCGTGACAAATACGGGGATTTCTTCTGCCGTGTTAGCCTCTGGCGACATTTTGCAGCGCTCGCCGATTTATGCGGCGTGGAGCGGAGTATATCATGTCCCTTATGTTAAAAATCCACCACCCACTTTTTATCAAGAGTGGTTTTATTTGTTGCCTAGCGTACTTTGGGTGAGTTTTTTGCTTTTANNAAAAAAACAAAAGCTGAGTAGCCGTGCACAGCATCGGCTAGTAACAGATTTAAAAACACGCTAAAATTTTAGCGTTTCATAAACTTCAAGATGCTTTCATTAGGGCTACGGTGCTTTGCTTCAAGCACATCAGCAAGGGTAATGCCAGATAAATAACTGGCAATTTCTCTATCTAAATCCGCCCAAAGATGATACGCAAGACGCATACTGTCATGAAAATCATTTTCGTCATGATCACTTTCTTTGACGCCAATCGACTCATTGACAC
>DPKY01000090.1 GCA_003542275.1 Methylococcaceae bacterium
TGTTTATATTCGTCTTGCCAAGCGCTCATGCCGCCAGAGAGAATAAGAATATGTTTAAAATCTGATTGCATGAGCAATTTCGCGGCAGCGTTAGCGCGTGTACCTGTTTGGCAAGTGAGCAAGAGCACATTTTTTTTATATTTTTCAAGCTGAGGCAAATGCTCGCTAAACTTGCTTAGGGGCGTGTTGATGGCCCCTTCAATATGCCCTTGGATAAAATCGGGTGCCTCACGCACATCAAGAATAATGGTGTTGTGGTCATTGATTTTAGCAACAGCGAGTAGTGGCGAAAGGGTTTCAAATCTTCTGAAAAGGGCATCAAAAAATTCTTGTAGAAGCAAAAAAGTGACCAGCGCAAACGCGAGCGATAAAATGTAGTGATTTAAAATAAATTCGAGATAACGGTCCATGAGTACATTTGTAAGAAGTAAATAAAAGAATTTCAAGTAACCACTGCCCGCGTGTATTGCTATAATGCCGCCATGGCAAGGCTAAATTTTAGCGAAATCATACCTTATTTTTCACCGTTGCGGTAACACGATACCATTATTTGCTTGAAAAACACCGCTTTCATTGTCGATTGAAGAAGGAAAAACGTGATGAATCACTCTGTAAAACCCTTAGTTTTGTTGATTATTGATGGATTTGGCTATTCGCCAGAAACGCAAAACAATGCCATTGCGTTGGCGAAAACGCCCTGCTGGGACAGATTGCAAAAAAATTATCCGATGACGTTTTTGAATTGTTCAGGACACGTGGTGGGCCTACCCGAAGGACAGATGGGAAATTCAGAAGTGGGGCATTTGCACATTGGAAGCGGGCGTTATGTGCCGCAAGATTTTTCAAAAGTCAATGATGCGATTGTTGACGGCAGTTTTTTTGATAATCCTGTTTTATGTGAAGCCGTAGACACGGCCAAAACGCACGATAAGGCGTTGCATATTTTGGGTTTATTATCAGCGGGCGGCGTGCATAGCCATGAAGAGCAAATTGGCGCGATGGTTGAACTGGCGGCAAAACGTGGATTGAAAAAAATCTATGTTCACGCTTTTTTAGATGGCCGTGATGTGCCGCCTAAAAGCGCAGCGCGTTCCTTTGCGTATTTAGAAGCGAAAATGGCTACGCTGGGTGTGGGCAAAATTGTGTCGATGACCGGGCGTTTTTATGCCATGGACAGAGATAATCGCTGGGATCGCGTTGAGCAAGCCTATAATATGCTCATGAAAGCGCAAGCACCGCATAGCGCAATAAGTGCGCAAGCGGGCCTCGAGGCGGCGTATGCGAGAGGCGAAACGGACGAATTTGTGTTACCTACCCTAATTGTTGACCATGAAACATCAGCTATTGCTATAGCGGAGGGGGATTCGGTTGTTTTTATGAATTTTCGCGCGGACCGAGCGCGTGAAATTAGCAAAGCGATTACTGAGCCGGATTTCTCGCATTTTGAACGTCATCATGCCCCGCATCATGGCTATTTTGCGACGCTCACCGAATATCATGAAAAATTTACCTATCCCATCGCGTTTCCATCCATTGAAATTAAAAACAGTTTGGGGGATTATTTATCTTAGTTAGGCATGACGCAGTTGCGTTTAGCTGAAACGGAAAAATATGCGCACGTGACCTTCTTTTTCAATGGGGGGCGTGATGATTGTTTTGAGGGCGAATCGCGCATTTTAGTGCAATCTCCGAAAGTGAAAACGTATGATCTTCAGCCAGAGATGAGTTTGCCTGAAGTGACGTATCACCTTGTCAAAGCCATCAACGAAGGGCTGCATGATGTCATTATTTGTAATTTTGCGAATTGTGATATGGTGGGGCACACAGGAGTACTAGACGCGGCGATTGAAGCGGTAGAGGCCATTGATCATGCGTTGCAATGCGTGGTCGATGCGTTGATCTCTGTAGGTGGGCGAATGCTGGTGACTGCTGATCATGGTAACATTGAGCAAATGCGCGATAGCACAACTGGCCAAGCACATACTGCACATACCACCAACGTTGTGCCGCTGGTGTATGTGGAAGGCGAGGGGACATTGGCATCAGGAGGAAATCTTGCCGATATTGCGCCCACTATGCTAGCCATTTTGCACATTGAGCCGCCCACTGAGATGAGTGGGCACTCGCTTTTACGCCCATAAGTTTACGTTTCAGGGTCAAGTGACGGTGCAAAGACAAACAAAAATGGGGTACGCGGGGCTGTTTCTGTGGCTGTTCGCGTTGCAGGGGCACGCGCAGCTGTTGACGGCGCGTGACATGACCGTGACGATGGATAGGGCGCAGCAAACGGCGCTACTCAATAGTCAATTAGCTGAATTTGATCGACTATATGGCCGCACAGCAGCGCTGTTGAAAAATTTGGAAATGCAAACCGCGCGTCAAAGGCAAAATTTAGACAAGATTCACGCTGAAATAAAAATCATCAATGTGGAGCTGCTCAAGCAAAACGACGAACTTGCGGGGCAAATTAAAACAATGTATGCCATGGGCAATAAAGAACGATTAAAATTATTGCTCAATCAAGAAAATCCGATATTGTCGAGCCGAATGCTCGCTTATTATGATTATCTTAATGCGCGGCGCGTGAGTCAATTGACCAGTGTGACACAATCTTTGCAGCGACTTGAAGCGCTTAAGGCGCAAAATGAGAAAGAAACAGCTGAATTAGAGCGTAATGTGG
>DPKY01000210.1 GCA_003542275.1 Methylococcaceae bacterium
CCTTCGCGCAGCATTTGCCTCAAATTAGCGTTGACGCGTCTGCAAATCAATTTGAATCAAAAAACACCTTTTCTCGTGACCTTATCTCGCCTAAAGTGAGTGTGAATGTGTGGGCAGGGGGCAAAATTGAATCGGGTATCGAAAAGGCCGAAGATTTAGCGCAATCCGCAGAGAGTCTACTTGTTAATACGCAAGATGAAATTGTCATTTTGTCTGCTGAGGCGTATTTACAATGGGCCAAAGCCAAAGCCTTGCAAAAATTAGCTACCGAAAACTTGGCCATTCATCAAACGCTCTATGACAGTATTCAAAAAATTGTTGAACTCGATCCAGGGCGAAAAATCGATTTAGTTCAAGCACAAGTGCGTCTTGATGGTGCCAAAATTGCGTTGACGTCGCGCAGTGCTGAAGTAAAACAAAGTGCGAAACATCTGCAACGCTTTTGGCCAGAGCGACTCTCAGACGAGCCAGACGGCGTTGATGCGTTTAGAGGTGTGTTGCCTAGCAGTTTAGAAGAAGCCTTTGACATCATAGAACAACAACATCCCGCGCTCGCCAGCGCTCGATCCAATTTAGACGCCGCACAGGCCAACTTAAACATCGCACAAAGCCAATACCAGCCGCAAATCAATTTTAGCGTGAATCGTCAATACAACGCTGATTCGCGTGCTACTGAGTTTATGGGGCAAGCCACAGCAAGTCTACCGCTTTATACCGGCGGCGCCATTGATGCGTCGGTAGGCAAAGCGCACGCCGATTTTTTAGCGGCTAAAGCTAAATTAGAAGACACGCGGCGCATCTTAAGAGAGAAAATTTCTGTGTTTTGGGAAGATCTGCACGTCACCAAACAACGCGCAGAAATTGGTAAAAAACAAAGCGAGATGGCCGGCAACGTTGTCACTGGATACAAATTACAATTTGAACTGGCCAAGCGTTCGCTGCTGGATTTATTGAACGTCCAAAATGATCAATTTAACTATCGCAGCAATACGGTCAGCAACGAATATGACTACCGTATCGCACGTTTTCATTTATCTGGCGCATTAGGGCAACTTAGTCGCGTGTACGGCGGACGAGAAATTCAGCCTGACACCGTTGCACCAGCTTGGCTGCCTTGGAGCAGATAAGACTGATTTTTCTGCTTTCCTTGCCTCAATCCCGATATCTTAAGAGAATTGCATCATGACAAAACAAGCGGTCAATGACCCAACACGGCCCCTCGTCAACGACGACCCACTCATTGTTTGTTTTAGTTTACTGGCGTCGCTGCATGAGCGGCAAATTAGCGCCGCTGCACTGGCGCATGGGTTTGCGTGTGATGAACACGGGCGAGTCAATCGCAGTGAGGTGGCGGAAATAGGGCGGCGACATGGCTTTATGGCTTCGTGGTTCACTTGTCAACCTTCAAAAATACACACGGTGGCGCTACCGGCTATTGTGAATCTCAAAGACGGCAGAGCATTTGTTTTGCTGGCAAAAGCAAGCGGTCAAGCGCGTCTTTTGATGCCCGAAACGGGCATGGGCGAGTGTCGCATGAGCCTTGCAGAATTAGATAAATTAGCCGATGAAGAAGTGCTACTCATTAAACCGCTCATTCAAGGCAATGCCCGCACGCTTGTTCCGATGGGACCTTCTCCGCTTAATTGGTTTTGGGGAACCCTTTGGCGATTCAAAGGCTTTTATATTGAATCGATGCTGGCAACAGTCGTGGCAAATCTTCTCACGCTCGCTTCTGTTTTTTTCTCCATGAATGTCTATGATCGCGTTATTCCAACAGAGGCATATCATACGTTGTGGACACTGGCAATTGGCACATCTGCGGCGATTTTAATGGAGTTTTTTCTTCGCTGGATGAAAGCTCGCCTCATTGATATTGGCGGTAAACGGGCAGACCTTGCGATTAGCTCTACGTTGTTTCGTGAAATGATGACCATCAGTCTTGAACATCGCCCCGCATCGGTAGGTTCTTTTACCAATGCCATGCGCGACTTTGATCAGCTGCGTGATTTTATTTCATCGAGTACGATGGTGACGCTAACAGATTTGCCTTTTGCCTTTTTGTTTATTGTCATCATTTTTCTCATTTCAGGGCCGCTGGCTTTTGTGACGGCCGTCGCTGTGCCGGTCATTATTCTTTTAGGGGCGCTCGCGCAGATTCCGCTCAGCCGTTATATGTCTGAGAATATGAAAGAAGCCGCTGAGCGTCAAAGCGTGCTTGTCGAATCATTGGTGAACTTAGAAACGGTCAAAGCCAACAATGCCGAGCATTTCTTGCAAGGACGCTGGGATGAAGCACATATACTGGGCTCGGAAACGTATCAGAAAATTCGCAATCTCACTAATTTAATGACGGGCGCGATGGCCAGTATTGGGCAGATAGTCAATGTTGCCATGATTGTGTGGGGCGTGTATTTAATTCACGCTAATACTATGACGCAAGGGGCGTTAATTGCGTCGGTCATTTTAGCAGGCCGCGTAATTGGGCCTCTGGGTAGCGTGATGGGGCTTGCCGTGCGTTATCAGCACGCCAAAATGTCATTGAAAACCCTTGATGGTCTTGTGAAGCGTCCTCGTGATCGGACAACAGGACGAAATTATTTATCCCCTAATTCGGTCGTGGGAGCATTGCGAGCGGAAAAACTGCAATTTGCTTATCCTGGTGAGCTTAAAATTCCTGTCGTGAATACGTTGTCTTTTAGCTTGCAGGCGGGTGAAAAACTCGCGTTACTGGGCCGTGTTGGCAGTGGTAAATCCACTTTGCAACGTCTTATTGCGGGCTTTTATGCGCCAGAATCAGGCGCCGTATACCTTGATGATATTGATATTAAACAAATAGACCCTGCGGTATTGCGCCGTCATATTGGATACTTAGGGCAAGAAACACAATTATTTTTTGGGTCGTTGCGGGAAAATTTGGTGCTGGGCGATGCGTGGATCAGTGATCAGCATATTTTAAATGTGTTGCAATGCCTTGATTTGCATCATTTAGTAAATCAACACCCCCGTGGACTCGATATGATGCTATCGGAATCGGGGGGCGGTCTTTCGGGTGGTCAGCGTCAGTTGATTGCGCTGGCTAGGCTCATGCTTCGCTCACCGCGTGTTGTGCTATTAGATGAGCCAACGTCAGCAATGGATCCTAATACGGAAACGCGCGTCATTCAAGTCTTGGCGCAGTGGCTTAGCGATAAGTCATTGATTTTAGTCACTCATCGTACGCAACTGCTTGAATTAGTTGATAATATAGGCGTGGTAGATCGTGGAAGTATGGTGGCATTAGGAGATAAAGCGTCCATGCTCACTAAATTATCAACAGGCATTTCTGTTGCGAATCAAGAAGGAGCAAAGTAGTGGCTTTACATACACATCATTATGGCGATGATATGCAATATGCAGGTCGAGGCCTACTTTACACTGTCATTTTTACGGTCATCGCGGCATTTGTTTGGGCCTATTATTTTGATTTAGACGAAATTACTAAGGGACAAGGTAAGGTCATCTCCTCAAGTCGAGAGCAAGTCATTCAAGCACGCGACATGGGCACGATTGTTGAGATTGCTGTTGATGAAGGTCAAGAAGTGAAGCGCGATGAAGTGCTGGTGAAAATTGACCCTACTCGCATGGAGGCCGGCTACAACGAAGTGCATGAGAAGTGGGTGGCGTTGGTGGCTGTTGAGGCGCGATTAAAAGCGGAGTCATTGGGCATTGGCCTGTCGTTTCCTAGCAGCATTAAAAATGAACGCGCTGTGATTGCAAGAGAAACGGAAATTTATCATTCTCGCCTAAAAGCCATGCAAGATGCTGTGGCAATTTTAAATCGCTCGCTTGATTTAGTGCGAAAAGAGCTTGCCATGACCGAGCCTATGGTAGCACAAGGCGTCGTGTCAAATGTTGAACTCTTTAGATTGCGTCGCCAAGAATCGGAATTGCAAAATCAATTATCAGATAGACAAAATCGTTTTAGAACCGAAGCGGCCAATGAATTAACCCGTGTGTCCTCTGAGCTCGCGCAAACGCATCAAAATTCGATTGCACGGCGTGATGCAATGGTGCAAACGGTGATTAAATCACCGATGGCTGGCGTGGTTAAAAACATTCGTACAACCACCATTGGCGCGGTAGTACAAGCTGGGCAAGACATCATGGAGATTGTCCCAGTGGGTGAAGAGTTACTCGTTGAAGCGTTTATTAAACCCGCCGATATTGGTTTTGTTCACATCGGTCAACGCGCGATGGTGAAATTTTCCGCGTATGATTTCAGCAAATTTGGGGGCATTGAAGGTGTGCTTGTACACGTGAGCCCTGATACGCTAAAAGATGAGCGTCAACAAAAACCGGGGAATCCCGTTACGCTTGACGAAGGGCATTATCGCGTGATTGTCAAATTAGATAAAAGTGACATTGCTTATCACGGTAAAAATATGCCTATTATGCCTGGTATGGTCAATACAATCGATATTCGCACGGGACATAAAACCGTTTTAGAATACATATTAAGACCACTGCAACGTGTTTCTGAAGCGTTGACAGAAAAATAATAGAGCTTTGTCACAAGGATTTATTGCTAAATACCTGAGCGTTTTCATCTTGTACGTCCCAAATAAGGCGAGGATCAAAACTTTTTGCAGCAAACATTGTCAAAATGACAACGGCAGCAAAAGCCGTCGAAGCCGTACCGGCAATGACTTGCGCGACACCGCCTAAATTGACGAGTGAAACTAAAATTGAAATCATGAAAATGTCGAGCATTGACCAGCGCCCCACAAGGGCGATAATGCGATATGTTTTGGTCCAATGTGTTGCGTTGACTTGCCAGCGATAATGTACACAAAGCAAAAGCAAGCTCAGGCCAATCAGTTTGAGGAGTGGCACCAAAATGCTCGCCACCAAAACGAGAAGCGCAATGGGTAGCATATCACTGTGAATAAGGGAAATGATGCCGCCGATAATGGTATGTGGCTCACCAATGCCAAAACGCGTAAAAGTCATGATAGGGAATAAATTAGCAGGAAGGTAGAGCGCGTAGCTGCTAATGAGTAGCGCGAGTGTGCGTTGAAAACTTTGTGGCAGACGTGCGTGCAGCTGTTTTCCACAACGTGTACAAGCGGTGTTTTCCTGTGTTTTGAGCGTTAATTTACCACAATCGTGGCAACGAATAATGCCTTGTGAGAGTGCTGTTTTATTGGCCATGATGCGCGTTTTGTTTGCGTTGTTTTTTTAGGTGAAGTTGTTCAATTTTTTGCCAAAATAATGTGCTATCAAAATGGCTCGAGAGTGTCACTGACACAAGCAGTAACAAGATAAACGCACTCAAGCCTAACCCAAATTTGAGTTCTGACATAGACGATAATTTCACGCAGGCCACAATAATGCCCATCAAATAAACTTCAAGCATCGCCCATTCTTCAATAGCGTGCAATAAACGCAAGCCAATCATTAAATAACGGTGGAAGCGATTAAAATACAAATGCGCACTGATAACAAAGGCTAACAAAATACTTAAAATGGGAAACAGCATACTTGCTAAAAAAACAACGATAGCTACCGCCCACATACCTTCATTAAAAAGGGTGAGGACGCCTCCCCATAATGTGCCTTCTTGCGTATTACCTAATACCTTGATGCTCATGATGGGTAGCATATTAGCGGGAATCATTAAAAAAAGGCCTGTTAATGACAACACCAATGTGTACAAAATACTGTCATTTTGCGGCTTTCGCAGCAAATAGTGGCAACGTGGGCAATGCGCCGTTTCACCTTTTTTAAACATCACTTGTCTTAAAAGCAGGTCGCACTCTGGGCAAGCAAGATAATTTGAAATAGTCATAAATAGCGTTTTTTAGATTTACACAAGCGCGTGTAAACATCGATAGGGGCTAAAAGTAGCTGTGTTTGATTTATTTTTCGTTTTTGAAAAGAGGGGGAANNCGTCTATGACGTTAACGCACGATTTGCAATTTAACACACTCATTGAACGTTTGATGCAGACGCCGTATTTAACGCAAAAAACCGTTCAAGAACATTATAACGCAGCACAAACACAACAAAGCTCGTTTATCGATTATTTAATTTCTCATCATATTGTTCCTGACCATGTGATGGCAGTGGAAATATCGGCGGCGTATGGACTGCCTTTATTTGATTTAGCCGCATTTTTACCAGAACAGCTACCACATGGCTTGATAGACGATGCGCTAATAAAAAAATATCATATCTTGCCCTTGAAAATTCGTGGCAATACGTTACTTGTTGCTCTGTTCGATCCACTGAGTTTTCAATGTTTTGATGAAATACGCTTTAGCAGTCGCCTCACTCCAGAGCCTATTTTAGTTGAAGCGAATAAATTAAAACACCTTATTCGTCAACAAAGCGAACCCGAACAGCCGTTATTGAGTGATTTTTTCAATTCAAGCCAAAATGATGCGCTCGCTTTTCGCCAAGAAGAAGACGGTAATTCTCTCCCTAATCAAGGTGATGATGCACCCATTGTGCGTTTTGTTAATACCATGCTACTGGATGCTATTCAACAAGGCGCCTCTGATATTCATATTGAACGTTATGAGAAAACGTGCCGCATTCGCTATCGCATTGACGGCATACTCATACCTGCCACCTCACCCCCTTTGACGCAGGCCAATCGTCTTATTTCTCGCATTAAAGTCATGTCGAACATGGATATTGCCAAGCGGCGTTTGCCACAAGACGGACGCATCACTTTTTGGATGGGAAAAGAGCGCTCGGTTGATTTTCGTGTCAGTACCTGTCCTACCGTTTTTGGTGAAAAAGTGGTTCTGCGTATTTTGGACGCCGCCAAAGCGTTGTGGGATATTGAAAAACTGGGTTTTGATGCCGCGCAGAAAGCCTTATTTTTAGATGCTATTGAAAAGCCTTATGGCATGGTGCTCGTCACAGGCCCTACGGGCAGTGGCAAGACAGTAACGCTCTATACGGGATTAAATCAGCTCAACACGCAAGCACGCAACATTTCAACCGTTGAAGACCCTGTTGAAATTACCGTAGAGGGTATCAATCAAGTCAATATCAATCCCAAAATCGGGCTGACGTTTTCGACAGTGCTGCGTGCCTTTTTGCGTCAAGACCCTGATACGATTATGGTGGGGGAAATCCGTGACGTAGAAACGGCTGAAATTGCCATTAAAGCGGCACAAACGGGGCATTTAGTCTTATCAACTCTCCACACCAATGACGCACCACAAACCATCAATCGGTTAATGCAAATGGGGCTTGAAGCATTTAACATTGTGTCAGCCATCAACGTCATTGTTGCACAGCGTCTTGTGCGTGCTTTATGCAAAGCCTGTAGAGCGCCCGTGCACTATCCCAACAGCTTATTACTTGCGGCAGGTTTTTTAGCGCAAGAACTTGCGGATTTACATTTATTTCAAGCCGTTGGTTGTGAGCATTGTCATCACGGTTTTCGTGGGCGTGTGGCCATTTATCAAGTCATGGCGTTGAGCGAAACCATGCAAATGTTAATTCTTCAAGGCGCCAGTACGCTACAGCTCGCAGAGCAAGCGAAAATTGAAAACGTGAATGATTTGCGTGCAAGTGGATTAAACAAAGTGAGAGAGGGCATCACCAGTCTTGATGAAATCAATCGCGTCACATTGGATACTTGAAAATGCCAAGTCAAGACCCCCTCGACATAAAAAGTGAAATTGTATTTATTTGGCGTGGAAAAGATAAACAGTCAGCAGTGATTTCAGGTGAAATCATCGCTGTCGATAAGGACGCTGCACGCAGTAAACTACGCAAACAAGGTATCAATGCCACGCGTTTAACACAAAAATCGTCTACTTTCTCTTTTTATAAAAAACACGCTATTTCTTCTGCTGATATTGCTTTGTTTGCACGGCAGTTAGCGTCAATGTTGCACGCGGGCATTCCAATTGTTCAAGCCATTGATATTGTGGGGCGTGAGCATGAAAATCGGCGTATGCACACTTTGCTCAGTATGCTGAAAATGGATGTAGAAAACGGTGAAAGTTTAGCCAACGCGCTCAAAAAACACCCACGTTATTTTGATCGTCTATTTTGCAATCTTATCCACGCGGGTGAGCACGCTGGTGTGTTAGAATCGCTACTGGACAAAATTGCAACGTATAAAGAAAAAAGCGAAGCCTTAGGTCAAAAACTCAAAAAAGCACTGATGTATCCGTGCGCAGTCATTGTTATCGCGTTCGCGGTGGCTTTGGTGTTATTGGTGGTGGTTGTGCCGGTATTTGACGATTTATTTAAAAGTTTTGGTGCAGCGTTGCCACCCTTTACACAATGGGTGATTGCGTTGTCGCAATGGGTGCAGTCTGCGTGGTGGCAAGTGGCGATTTTTGTATGCAGTGGCG
Source organism: Methylococcaceae bacterium (assembly GCA_003542275.1). Classification (GTDB taxonomy): domain Bacteria; phylum Pseudomonadota; class Gammaproteobacteria; order Methylococcales; family Methylomonadaceae; genus UBA10906. Next base: position 8,364 of record DPKY01000210.1, read on the forward strand.
TTTATGGCGTATTGTATTTGAAACGGCGTTACTTAGCCGTGGAAACGTGGTTAGATAAGCAACTTTTGCAATTGCCAGTTATTGGTCGTATTGTACGGCAATTAGAAATAGCGCGTTTTACCCGAACCTTATCCACTCTTTTAGTGGCGGGTGTTCCGCTTGTCGATGCGCTAACACTCAAGAGCGAAACGTGTACCACACGCCTCTATCACAGCGCTATTTTACATATCCGAGAAGACGTTCATGCTGGGCAGCGTTTCTATGTTTCCTTACGTGCGACGACTTTATTTCCCTATATTGCCCAGCAGATGGTGGCCGTGGGTGAAGAATCGGGTACACTGGACGTTATGCTATCTAACATTGCAGAGATTTATGAGGGAGAAGTGGACAATTTGGTTGACAATATCAGTAATTTAATTGAGCCGGTGATGATGAGTATTGTGGGTGTATTAGTGGGCGCGTTAATCATAGCGATGTATTTACCTGTTTTCAAACTTGGCGGAGCGCTACATTGAATCTATCGTTTAACGCGTGGGCAGTATTGTTCACGCCATCTATATTGACGGGACTCGTTGGCATCATTGGTTTATTGGTGGGGAGTTTTTTGAATGTGCTGATTTATCGATTGCCCATTATTTTGCAACGTCAGTGGCGCAAAGAATGTCTTGGCTACCTGAATTTGGCCGATGACAACAAAAACTGTGTAGAAGATGTGTGCAACCTCGCACTACCGGCATCGCATTGTGTGCATTGCAAAGTGCCTATTTTAATCAGGCACAATATTCCTCTGCTCAGTTATCTTTTCTTGAGAGGGCGATGCGCCGCTTGTCATGAGCCTATTTCAGCGCGTTACCCTGTTGTTGAATTTTTGACCGCTTGCACTTCGATGATGGTTGCGTGGCATTTTGGCCCTAGTGTACAAACGATTGCGGCGTTGTTGTTAACGTGGGGGGTGATTGCATTGAGCTTTATTGATTTAGAGCATCAATTACTGCCCGATACGCTAGTATTACCTCTTTTGTGGATAGGTTTGCTATTGAGTGAGTGGACCGTTTTCAGCTCTCCTCAATCGAGTATTTTAGGGGCGGCGTGTGGCTATTTAAGTTTATGGTTGGTGTATTACAGCTTTAAACTTGTCACCAAAAAGGAAGGAATGGGCAGAGGGGATTTTAAATTACTTGCCATGTTAGGTGCATGGCTTGGCTGGCAGTATTTGGCTTTAATGATTTTGCTCTCTTCGGTGGTGGGCGTGGTGATTGGCATGACGTTAATTTCACTCAATAAACAACAACGTGAAACGCCTATTCCTTTTGGCCCTTATTTGGCCATCGCCGGTTGGTTGGCATTGCTTTGGGGTGATAAACTTAATGCGTGGTATTTTGGTTAGTTAAGCGTTGCAACAAAAACTGAGTGATGCGTGTTTCTAGCCAGTATACGGGTTTAAATGGATTGTTACCTGATACAAAACCCACATGACCGCCATGTTGATAAAATTCCGTTTCGACAAAAACTGACAGTTCATCTTGAGTCGGCACGACGTGTTGGGTCATAAATGGATCATCAAGGGCGTGGATAAGTAAGGTTGGCGTGGCGATAGTTTTTAAAAATTGCCGTGAGCTTGAGCGTAAATAATAATCTTGTGCACTCTCAAAGCCATGCAATTTTGCCACAACACGCTCATCGTACTCCCAAAAAGACGTAATTTGAGAAAGATTGCCTAGCGCTTTGAGTTGATTGGCGTCTTTGTGGTTGCCGATGCGCTCTAATTTTGCGATTTTTTCTGCAATATACACTTTAAGTTCACGCAACAAATTAGCGCGATACAATTTTGAAAAACCACGGTCAAGTTTGCTCGCGCACGCATCTAAAAGAAACGGCACCGATACAGCCACTGCGCCAAATAACGTGACTCTCTCGCCTTGCTCACCCAGCCATTTGACGAGTACATTGCCACCCAGTGAACATCCAACAGCACCCAGCACGCTGTCAGGCTCGCGTTCGCGGAGGGTTTGATAAACAAACGCGATGTCCTGCGTATCGCCCGAATGGTAGCAACGCGCAACGTGATTGGCTTCACCACTGCAACCGCGAAAGTTCAACGCAACACTGCGCATATTATGAGAGAGTAAGCAATGCTGTAGCGCCTTGATATAAACGGAGTCAGCACTACCCGTGAGGCCGTGAAGCAATAGGATTAAAGGTTGTGTTGCGTTGCCTTGTTCACCGCACCAATCTAAATCTAAAAAATCATTATCTGGCGTGCGCAGGCGCTCACGTTGTCGCGGTGGCGAACTAACTTCTCGAAAAAGGGCTGGGTAGAGTGTTTGCAAATGCGCAGACCTAAGCCACCAAGCGGGTTTAAACGTGCTGATTTGTCCGGGTGTTTTGCGAGAGGTGGGCATGATGGCGTTATTTGCAAGAAAGCGTGGCGCTACGTAGACAACATTAAATTTAAAACGGCAGGTTAAAGCCAGCAGGCAAGGGCATACCAGCGGTAATTTCCGCCATTTTTTCTTTTTTCATTTTGTCGACTTTATGCACCGCATCGTTAATGGCGGCGGCAACTAAATCTTCTAGCATATCTTTGTCTTCACCAACCAGTGAAGGATCAATGGTGACGCGACGCGCTTCGCGCTTACCCGTCATGACAATACTGACTAATCCGCCGCCCGATTCACCCACCACTTGCATCAATGCTAATTCATTTTGTACATTTTTGAGGTCATCTTGCATTTTTTGAGCTTGTTGCATCAAATTGCCGAGCGCATTTTTCATGACGTTTCCTTTTAGTTTCTGTAAAGATAGTGTAAAAATTAAATGGGTTGAATAGTTTCAGGTAATACCTGTGCATCAAAATTATCTTGAAAATACATCACCGTGCTGTCTTCATAAATGGCTTTTTCCGCTTCTTGTTGACGATTTTCTTGCGCTTGCGTGATAAGTTGAGCGGGGGTATGCGAGCTGAGTGTTTTTACTTCTACGCTTAATTTTAATGGTTTTTTAAGTAATTCACGTAGCGCCGTTTCAAGTCGTTGCACGACGTCGTCGTCAAGTAAACTTTGAAATTGAGGATCTAAACTCAAGCGGCATTGTGTTTCATCGAGTTGTTCTAAAGCACAGCAATTTGCAAATTGTTTTGTCATACCGCTTGGCAAGCCTGATGCAATCGATGCCCAGTGATCTGAATTTGTCGATGACATTGGGGCTTGCGTGACGGGTTGCGATGCAGGTTGGGCCACTTTTTGCGGGGGCGGCAACGTTTGGGGTGGAAAAGGCGTTTTTGGAGACGTTGCGTCCGCACTATTGATTTGCATTTCAATGCCCGCTGGTCGAAATGTCAGCATACGCAGCATCACCATTTCAAAGCCGCTGCGCGAATCGGGCGCGAGTTCTAAATCTTTTTGGCCAAGTAAGGCGATTTGATAGTAGAGCTGCACTTCCTCAGGTGACATCATCGATGCTAGATGGGCCACGATATCACTCTCTAAATCGTGCGTTAACGTTGTTGGTATGTGTTGAACTAGCGCAATACGATGTAAAAATTGCAGTAATTGTTGTAGCAAATCGTTGAAATCAGGACTTAACTGACTCACTTCATCAATTTGGTCTAAAATGGCTGGTGCGTTTGCCTGCGCAAGGGCGTGTAAAATAGCTTCGACGGGCTGTTTTGCAATCGAGCCGAGCATGGCATACACCTCTTCGCTGCTCACACGACCATTACCGTAAACAATCGCTTGGTCAAGCAAACTCAATCCATCGCGCATACTGCCGTCTGCAGCGCGTGAGAGTAATTTAAGCGCCTCGGTGTCAAATTCGATATGTTCTTGGGTGAGAATAAAACCCATTTGGGTAAAAATCTCGCTGGGCAGTAGACGCTTTAAATTAAATTGTAAACAACGCGACAACACCGTCACCGGGATTTTATGCGGATCGGTGGTGGCAAGTAAAAATTTGACGTGAGGGGGGGGCTCTTCAAGCGTTTTGAGCAGGGCATTAAAACTATGCCCAGAGAGCATATGTACTTCGTCGATGAGATAGACTTTATAACGCCCTTGACTAGGCGCGTATTGCGCATTGTCAAGCAGGTCACGCGTGTCTTCCACTTTTGTCCGCGACGCCGCGTCCACTTCAATTAAGTCTAAAAAACGCCCTTCATCAACAGCAAGACAGATGTCACATTGCCCACAGGGATTCGCATCGTGGAGATTTTCACAGTTAATGGCTTTGGCTAAAATACGCGCTAGCGTTGTTTTGCCTACGCCGCGTGTGCCTGTGAAAAGGTAGGCTTGATGAAGACGTTGATGTGTTAGCGCATTGGTTAATGAGGTTATGACGTGAGTTTGTCCGACAACTTCATTAAAATTATGCGGTCGCCATTTTCGAGCAAGCACCTGATAATTCATGACGGGATTTTTTTGATAACATAGGGAGGCGTTGGGTGGTAGTGTACCAGCTACATCTCGGCACACGAATCCGCTGCTACCGTTGCTTACTTCCGTACCTGGCGGGGTTCGCAGCATATCGTTGCGAGAGAACCGATACAACTACCATAATGCTGTCAGCGTACTTCACCGCTGAACATTTGCTTATTATGAACTAATATATGAAAGATGACAACTGAAATTCATTATTTAGTTATTTTCAAGCATTGATTGCTTGAGAATGGCCCACGCTTCTTCACTGGTTTTTGCGTAATGAATAAAGGAAAGGTCTTTTGCGGCAATCATGCCCGCTTCTAGCAACGCTTCAAAATTGATAATTTTGTTCCAATAGGCTTTATCAAACAAGATAACGGGAATGCGTGGCATTTTTTCTGTTTGAATGAGCGTTAAGGCTTCAAATAATTCGTCAAGCGTGCCAAAACCACCGGGAAAGACAATCAGCGCTTTGGTACGCATAAAAAATTGCATTTTTCGCATTGAAAAATGTTCAAATTGAAAACACAACTCAGGCGTTATGTACGTGTTTGGGGTTTGCTCATGAGGGAGGGAAATATTGAACCCCACACTTTTTCCGCCCGCTTCTGCCGCACCGCGATTCACCGCTTCCATAATGCCACCTCCGCCGCCAGTGGCAATAATGCACTGTTGAGGCGCATTGAGATAATGCGCGGTAATGCGAGCGCTCAGTTTTTGCGCTTGGCGGTAATATTGATTGTCAGGATTGGCAATACGTGCGCTACCAAAAATCACAATCGTTTGATGAATTCCTTGTTCACTGAGCGCTAAATTGGTTTTCAATAGCTCTAATTGCATCCGAATACCGCGTAATTCCTCACGCGCCAAAAATTCGGTATCTTTGAAGGCAAGAATATGCGAGGGGAGCTCTTTTTTATCAGCAGACACAGCAGCTACCGCGTTCCGTAGACAACAATTGTTTTGCCGTGTGATGAAATCAACCCTTTGAGCTCTAATTCTTTGATGGCTCTGCCAGCCATCTCGCGTGAACAGCCTACAATGCGTCCAATTTCCTGACGGGAAATATGCAACTGCATCCCTTCAGGGTGCGTAATGGCTTGGGTAGATTTACATAAATCAAGTAACGCATGGGCAACGCGCCCTTCGACGTCTATAAAAGCCAGTTCACATAATTTATTGCTGGTATTGAGCAGGCGCGTGGCCAGTTGCTCGCCGATAAGATATAAAATATCTGGCGCACAAAATAGCAAATCCTTGTGAAGCACTTCTTTGAGTGCAGAATACGTAATTTCAGCTAAGACGCAGTGTTCGCGCGTGCGGGCATTGACTTTTCGCACTTCCTCTCCCTTGAAAATGCCAATTTCGCCGATGAATTCATTTTTCCCTAGATAAGCCAAAATCAAATCATTACTTTGTTCATTGGCTTCATTTTCAGCGAAAATCGCAACTGATCCTTCAATAATAAGATACAGACGATCTCCAATATCACCAATTTTGATAATATCCGTTTTGGGTGGGTATTTTTTCTTTTCACAAAATTTGAGAAAGGTGGCAATCAGCTCTTTATAGGGCGATTTTGTGTACAATGTATTATCAATCATATTTTAATTTATTGTAAAAATAGAAAAGTCGTGCGTTGCTTTTTTTTGTAGTTCAAGCATAATGGTATTTTACCTATTTTTTCGGTTGACTCTTATGAAAAAAAATATTTTTTTTACGTCACTGATGGCAGTTTGCGTTATCTCGATAATGGCAGGCTGTTCTGATGACAAAGGCAAAGAGAGCAAAATGCAAACGAATGGTGTTGAGCACACACCTATTAGTCATACCTTGCTTGATGCGAAAGTTAGCGCAAGTGATAAACAGAAATTTGAAGTGGCCTTTGCAAGTCAATGTGAGCAGCGCGAACTGAAGGGTTCTGTGAACCCAGACGTTGATAAACCGCGTATTGATAAAGCGTGCGAATGTATTGCCACCTTCATGATGAAAGATTTAACCGCTATTGAAGCAGAAAAATTCTTAACCGAGCATCAAGGTTCACAATCATTAACAATCAAGTATGAAAATGCGGCTTATCACTGCTTACAACAAAAAAATCCGCCTTCTCCAGCACATTTGTTTAGCAAACCCTAACTTTCTGCTATAAAATGCCGCACTTAAATTAAACACTTACCTTTTCATTCTTTTTTCGAGTATTAAATTATGGCTTTTGTTGTTACCGATAATTGTATTAAATGTAAATTCACCGATTGCGTGGATGTGTGTCCAGTTGATTGCTTTCACGAAGGACTAAACTTTTTAAGTATTGATCCAGACGAGTGCATTGACTGTGGGCTATGTGTTCCAGAGTGCCCTGCTG
>DPKY01000116.1 GCA_003542275.1 Methylococcaceae bacterium
TTGATATTCATACTGCCCAGCACAGCACGTTTGCATCGCTCGACAATGCGCCTGCGCACTCACTTGCGCGGCGTGACGCATGAGCTTGATTTCTACCGTGCTTTTAAAAAGGCGCATTTCGTGTAAAACGGGCTCAATGGAGGCTAATTCTGCAGGCGCAACCACCCCACTGCGCGATTGACTGCGAATATGACGTAGCCATTCTTGCAGACGATGGTCTAAATCCGTATCACGCCCCATGGGATAAAANNGTTTTATTCTCTAGCATCCCCGACACAATGTCGTCAATGTCTTCTATTGGGAACGCATCATCAGCGCCATACTGCCCAGTGGCACCTTCAAGGCCGGCGTGTGCGCCTTCCCACAAGGCTTTGTTTTCATCAAATTCACGGCAAAATAAAATATATTCCCCCCGCTCTCGGCCAGGAATAAAGACCGCCAGCGCGTCTGGCTCATTAAAGCCCGTTAAATAATAAAAATCACTGTCTTGGCGAAAAGGGTAATCCACATCGCGGTTGCGCGTGCGTACCCCCGCGCTACTGATCAGCGCAATATTGCCCTTGCCAATCCGTTGCATGAGCTGTTTGCGGCGTTTTTTAAATTCTGACGAATTCATCATGTTCGTTTTTCTTAAACTTGGTTTTTACCTTTTTGGGCGGCAATCCACCCATAACCATTGNNGTAAATATTCATTTAATTCCATAAAGTCGTTTTCAGCTTCCTCGTCATTTAAATCAATATCATCGCTGTCTAATTTTGTGATTTCAGCGACATCTTTGAGGATTTCTTGCGTTTGCAATGAAAATTGCGTGGCAGTGTTAGCAAACCCAACACCAAGCAAAAAGCCTTTACACCACTCACGCAGTGCCACAACACGCTCAACTAAATCTGAATCGTCTTCATCAGGCAAAAATAGCTCAAATTCAAATTCATCATGGCCTAGCACCTCTTGTGTATCATCAAACAAACCCGTGAGAAGCGTGCGATGGGCTTGACTAAGTGGCGGTGCATGACGTAGCAATTCTTCTAGCCATTTGTTGCACGTAAACTCACCGTCCACGGCAAGCACGCCGCTGGCCATTCCATGCGCCTGCGCGGCGGATAACTCGACGTCATATTGCCCAAGCAGGGCGTCAATTGTTGCATAACTCATTTTCTCTACATCATCCCGTTGTACTACTAAAATAAAAATAACACCTATGCTACCATTGTTCATTAAATTGAATAACATATCATGCGTATTTTTGTATGATAAACGCTAGAATACCCGTTTTTACTCAACTTTACATCTTAATGCAATGAAACCAATCGTACCCTACCCTGATGCAGAATTAAAATCTTTAGAACAAAATCTTGATGCACTCATTGGTGAATATAACCATATTAAAGTAGAGAATATGTCTTTGAAAACCAAGCAAGATGCACTGGTTCGAGAAAAGGCTAAACTGCTTGAAAAAACCTCACTCGCCCGCACCCAAGTAGAAGCAATGATTACCCGACTTAAAGCAATGGAGAAAAACGCATGAGCCAAAAACAATCCTCAGTGGTATCACTCACTATCCTCGGTAAAGAATATAAGATTGCCTGCGATATGGATGAGCAAGAATTGCTGCTTGAATCCGCTAAGCAATTGGATGAGAAAATGCGCAAAATCCGTAATGCAGGCAAAATTAACGGTGACGATAGAATTGCCGTCATGGTTGCGCTTAATATGGCTCATGAATTGCAGTTGTTGCAAAATGAAAACGAAAAATTAAATCAAAATTTGAGTGAATGTTTAGCGAATATGCGTCATAAAATAGAAAATGTTTTAGAAAATGACTAAAGACGATTAAACTATATTGGTATTTCCTGCGGCGTTTGAGAGTGTTCTGGGTGTTTCCTGAACCTATATTACCCTTGGGAACGCGTGTTCTCTTCTGGTGTGCAGGCTTAACACAGATTAAGTAGCCCGATTAACAGATAGTGTTCCCCCCTGAACCTTTGGTTCATGGACGAAAGAGCATAGCGGCGCAGGTGGGAAATACCAATTGTCTTTTAAGTGAACAGAACTTTTATTGACTATTGCCTACGTTGTGACCCATGCCTAGATTTCAAAATCACGCCACTGCCCTCGTTGTTTTATTTGCCAGCACGCTTTTTAGCAGCGCTCTTTTGATGTTTGTTTTACAGCCCTTGTTTGGCAAGTTGCTGTTGCCGCTTTTAGGGGGAACGCCTGCGGTGTGGAACAGTTGCATGGTGTTTTATCAAAGTCTTTTGTTTTTAGGGTATCTTTACGCACATTTTATGGCGTCCACGCTACGCTCTCGTCATCAAGTTATTGTTCATCTTAGTGTACTAGCACTCAGTTTGCTTGCACTCCCCATTGCGCTACCCGAACATCTGTTGCCACCCGTGCAAAGCAATCCGACATTTTGGATTTTCTCAACACTTGCCCTATCCATTGGTTTACCTTTTTTTGTTCTATCAACCACCTCACCACTCATGCAAAAGTGGTTTGCCAACAGTGGCCACAAAAACAGTGCTGACCCCTATTTTCTTTATGCCGCCAGTAATACAGGTAGCCTCGTGTCACTTCTGAGCTATCCTTTTTTGATTGAGCCGCATTGGGGATTAGCGGCGCAACAAGCAGATTGGTCTTTAGGCTATAGCGCCCTTTGCGGCTTGATTGCCCTTTGCGCCATAGCGCTCTGGAGAAGCCAAAAGCATCCTGAGGAAAATCTCCTCCCCACTCTATCAGCGCAATATGCACCGGCACTCTCGTGGCAAACGATGCTGTATTGGGGAGCACTTGCGTTTGTGCCTTCAAGTCTGCTTTTGGGATTAACCAATTTCATCAGCACCGATATTGCTTCCGTGCCGCTACTTTGGATTATTCCTCTCACGGTGTACTTGTTGTCATTTGTCATTGTGTTTTCACGTTGGAATAAAACCAGTCACGCGTGGTTGATAAAACTACAACCCCTGTTTTTTATTCCGTTTGTGGCGTATGCGTTTATCAATCCCGCTGATTTGCCTTATTGGGGATATTTGGGTTTTCATGTCGTCGCGTTTTTCTTTGCGGTGATGGTCTGTCATGGTGAACTCGCCGCGCAACGCCCACACAGTGCGCATTTAACAACGTATTATCTCATCATGTCGCTAGCGGGAATGTTAGGCGGTATGTTTAACACATTTCTTGCGCCGGTGATATTTAACGGTGTTTATGAATATCCTTTGATGATTGTGGCGGCTTTGTTACTGCGCCCAAGTGCAACAACGCTTTCATTAAAAGAAATCGGCTTGCAACTCATTGACCCGCTTCTCCTGCTTGGTGCGGGCGTGGGTCTCTACTTTGGTGTCAATAATGTCATCGGCTATTTTGATGGCATTGTCATCAGTCTTATTGTGTTAACACTGGCGATTTATTTTTTGAGAAAACGCGTAGTCGCTTACGCGGGCCTAACAGGCGTCATTATTTGCGCCGCATTGAGTGTGCATCACGCAGAGAGTCATACGCTCATGCAAGCGCGTACGTTTTTTGGCGTCATGGCCGTGCGCGAGAGCGTATTATCTGACGAAAACAATCAACCAGAAACGTATCATGAATTATTTCACGGCACAACAAAACACGGTGCGCAACGCTTAATCGCCTCGGAGAGTCAAACTCCCCTCACCTACTACAGTCGCCCAAGTCCAATGGGGCAATTATTTAAAACCTTCGACCACGTCAATGATACATGGCATATTGGCGTAGTAGGTCTTGGTGCAGGCGCACTAGCGTGCTACGCAAAACCCACGCAAACATGGACACTGTATGAAATTGATCCGCTAGTGGTTGATATTGCCAAAAACCCCCATTATTTCACTTACCTGAACCAATGCGCCCCCAACGCTGCGTNNGTCAGAAATTGGCGATGCTCGCTTATCGCTACAAAATAGCCCCGACGGGCATTTTGATTTGCTCATGATGGATGCGTTTAGCTCTGATGCCGTACCGACGCATTTACTAACCAAAGAAGCCATTGAACTCTATTTTAAAAAATTAAAGCCAAACGGTATTCTCGCTTTTCACATTACCAATCGGCATTTACTGTTGAAAAAAGTGGTGTCCATTCACGCAGAGCAGATGCACCTGGCTGCCTTACTTAATGAATTCAAACCACAAACAGACGCGCCACTTATTGTCGCAACAGATTGGGTGGTACTGGCAAAACAGCCGCAGACGCTCGCTCCACTGCAAAGCAGTCAACTNNATGGCAAAAGATGCCGTTGTATTTTGATATGCCCGCGTGGACAGATGATTTCACCAACATTGTGAGCATTTGGAAATGAACGTAAAAAAGTGGGGGCTAGTCGTTGCGGTATTAGCGAGCGCGTGTGATTCACAGCACAATAACCCGTATAGCCAAGTAGATAAAAATCAATCGGTTCTCTATGAATCATTCACCGAGCGGCCAAAGCATTTAGACCCCGTTGCCGCCTATAGCGCCAATGAATATGCCATTATTGGGCAAATTTATGAACC
>DPKY01000110.1 GCA_003542275.1 Methylococcaceae bacterium
CGGTAATTCTGCTCTAATTTAATGAGTTGATGCGCAGGATAGTGATCTTTAAAATTATAAATATTTTCAATTTTTGCGCCGCGCCAGCCGTAAATAGCTTGGTCATCGTCGCCAACAACAAACATATTATCACGATGAGGACTTAACAGCGTTAACCACGCATATTGCAAATAATTTGTATCTTGAAACTCATCGACATGAATTTGACTAAATCGCGTTTGATACTGCGCAAGTAGCGCCTCGTTATTACGAAATAATTCATACGCACGAAGCAACAGCTCTGAAAAATCCACCACGCCCGAGCGCTCACACGCGACTTCATACGCTTGATACACGCGCAAAAAACGGCGTGTGTTCTTGTCTTCATCCCCGACAAGATGAAAACTGCGCAGCGCAGCATCTTTTTTTTCATTGATAAACCATTGCACTTCCTTTGCGGGGAGTTCTTTGTCATCTATTTTTAAATCGGCCAAAATGCGTTTAATAAGACGCTGTTGGTCATTTGAGTCGAGCACCTGAAAATCTTTAGGCAAACGCGCTTGCTCGGCGTGACGGCGCAGTAAACGGTGTGCAATACCATGAAACGTTCCAATCCACATCGCACTCGCACTGCAATCGAGTAAACTTTCAATACGCCCCCGCATTTCATTTGCGGCTTTATTAGTAAAGGTCACCGCGAGAATACTCTGTGGAGAAAGCGCGTTTACGCTAATTTGCCAGACAATACGGTGCACTAAAACGCGTGTTTTTCCGCTGCCAGCGCCCGCTAAAACCAGCATTGCTTGCGAGGGAGCGGTAACGGCAGCGCGTTGTGCATCGTTGAGTGGTGCAATAATTGAAGTAATATCCATAAATTTTATCGCTTGCAGAATTCTAAGAGCTGTGTATAGTTCGGGAATGAACAGAGTTAATCTGTTTTTTTATGACATTATTATATAGAAAAGGTTTTTTAAAATGAGTTTTGATTATAAACGTTTGTTTAAATTTGAATTAAATTTAGATGAAACTAACAAGAAATATCGCCTCTATGCTGGTGCAGCGACGCTGGTGGTGTCGGTTGTCATGGCAAGTATTCCGCTTTTGCTAGTGGGGCTTATTATGACCGCAACCGGTTATGCTGGCTGGTGCCCTATTTGCTCTGCAATAGAGTAAATAATACACCTTCATGTTTTCCCTACGCACTGTAATTGAATAAAGCCATAGCAGTGCGTAGGATGCCTAATTCTTCTTAATTTCACCTCAAAATGCTGTGACCACTGTTTACCCTATTCCAGACAATCATGCACAACGCTTTGCGCTCCATAATGAAGTGCACGCCCGCTCATCGCTTATTCTCGGTCTGCCTCTGCGTGCTACGCATCTTGCGCTCTCGCGCACAGGCGATGAAAAATTGTATGAACGCCATCACCTCGCGCAACTCTGCGAGCGCTTTGGCAATACGCCGCCGGCAGCCGACGCTGACCACTTTAGCGCCACATTCGATACTTTTCAGCTTCGATGGGAGCAGCATGGCGAATTTAGTACCTACACTTTTTATGTTCAAGGTACAGAAGAAAAACCTTTTGCTTCGCCAGCACTGAAAAAAGTACCTATTGACTGGCTCTCTGCCATGACGGGAAAAGTGTTAGTGGCTACGCACGCCACTATCTTGCCGGTAACAGATAGCACAAATACCACCACAGACTTAAGCGCTGTGTCACCTTATTTTGCCAGTCATCCCATCATTGGCTCAACGGTGACGGGTGGTGCAGCGAATGTATTTACCGATTTTCGTATCCATGTTGACGGTTTTAGCCGTTTTTTAATTGTGGATCACAATTTACGCGTTGAGCAAGGTGCACGACTCCTCCACCGTTTATTTGAAATAGAAGTGTATCGCGTACTTGCTTTGCTGGCATTCCCTATTGCACGACAACTCTCTCCTGAACTCAAAAAAGCAGATCAGCAACTCTACACCATCACCAATGCTATGACGCAGTCTGGCGGTGACGATACTAAATTACTTGAAGAACTTACCGCGCTCGCCGCAGAAATTGAAAATCATATTTCAAGTAATCATCTACGTTTTGCCGCCGCTGAGGCGTATTACACGCTAGTTGAGCGACGACTGGTGGATTTGCGAGAGGTGCGTATTCAAGGCATTCAAACAATCGGGGAATTTATCAATCGCCGATTAGAACCCGCTGTCAATACCTGCCGTTTTACGTCTAATCGCTTCAAATCGCTCTCTGAGCGTGTAGGCAACGCCAGCCAATTACTGCGCACGCGCGTGGATATTATGATTGAAAGACAAAATCAGCGTCTGCTGACTTCAATGAACTTACGCGCAAAAATGCAGTTGCGTATGCAACAAATGGTGGAAGGCATTTCAATTGTAGCCATTACGTACTATGCGGCCAGTTTGATTCGCGCAATGACTCAAACACTCCAGTCACTGGGGGTACACGTTGAGCCGGAGGTTATCGAAGGCGCCAGTATTCCTTTTATTCTTATTGCAATTGGACTAGGCTTAAGACGCATTCATCACATTATTAAAACCACCACAGACGCTTCGTAAAAAATGTGAAGGAGAAAACTTTTTTTCTCAAACATTGCCCTTATAATGTAACAAAACNNATTTTATTATTTATACTTATAACTTGATGGCAACTAAAGAAGATTTTTATAAATTACTTAACGTCGATCGCAACGCTAGCGATGCTGAAATTAAAAAAAGTTATCGCAGTCTGGCGATGAAACATCATCCCGATCGTAATGCGGATAATCCCGAAGCGGCTGAAGAAAAATTCAAACAAATTAAAGAAGCTTACGAAGTGTTATCTGATCCTAAAAAACGGGCAGCCTATGACCAATTTGGTCATGCTGGTGTGGATTCCTCTATGGGCGGCGGACGCGGTGGCGCTGGCGACTTTGGCGACATTTTTGGTGATATTTTTGGCGATA
>DPKY01000237.1 GCA_003542275.1 Methylococcaceae bacterium
CGTCCCAGCCGTATCAACCAAATCATCAACTAAAATACAAGTCCTGCCCACCACATCGCCAATAATGTGCATCACCTCTGACACATTTGCTCTTGGACGACGTTTATCTATAATCGCTAAATCTGCATCACCTAGACGCTTTGCCAACGCTCTTGCGCGAACAACACCGCCCACATCGGGAGATACCACAATTAAATTTTTATATTGCTGACGCCAAATATCACCAAGCAAGATGGGTGATGAGTACACATTATCCACAGGAATGTCAAAAAAGCCTTGAATTTGATCTGCGTGCAAATCAATGGTCAAAACGCTGTTTGCTCCTGACTGCTCAATCATTTTTGCCACTAACTTCGCGCTAATAGACACCCTTGCAGAGCGCATTCGACGATCTTGTCGCGCGTAACCGTAGTAAGGTATAACTGCGGTAATCTTCGCTGCTGATGCGCGTTTAATAGCATCGATCATGACAAGTAACTCCATCAAATTTTCATTTGTTGGCGAGCAAGTAGGCTGAATAACAAAAATTTCTTTGCCTCGGACATTTTCTTCAACCTCAAAGGCAATCTCGCCATCGCTAAAGCGACCAAGCGTTGCCATACCAAGACGCATATTGAGCTTTTTTACTATGCCTTCAGACAAAGCTAGGTTAGCATTTCCAGAAAACACCATTAAATTGGTGTCACTCATAAATACTCCATGAATGGTTTAGCGTAGTAGAGAAATGGCTGGGTCGCAAGGATTCGAACCTTGGTATGCGGAGATCAAAACCCCGTGCCTTACCGCTTGGCGACGACCCAATTTTATTAAGAAAATAAAGGTGATTTATTACAACTTTTGGTGAGATAGGTTTGCCACTTATCCTTAAGTGTAAGCGCTGCCTCAATAGCAAGTTCTTCTGAATCAAACAACGCAAAAACACACGCGCCAGTTCCAGTTAATCTTGCCTCAGAAAAAACATTTAAATCACACAACGCTTTTTCAATTGCTTCATAATGCTTACAAACCACGTCAAGACAATCATTGTTTGCTTGCCCTGCGTTGAATTCGTCTATTGTTATCGTTTTACTATCTCTTGTCAACTCTTTTGCTGAAAAAATTTCACCTGTATTCACATGGCAATCGGGCTTAATAATAACAACCCATTGTTCTGAAAGTATAATTTCTGACAACTTCTCACCAACACCTTCCGCCCATGCCGCCTTCCCAAAGACAAAAACCGGCACATCCGCTCCCAGAGAAAGCGCAAGTGACATTAACTTTTCTTGCGGCAAATTCAGTGCCCACAACTGATTTAACACCACCAATGTGGTAGCTGCATCAGAACTGCCACCACCAAGGCCGCCGCCCATCGGTAAATTCTTCTCTAGTCGAATACGAGCGCCGCCCACATACCCTGTTTCCTGCTTCAATAAATTTGCCGCGCGAACAATCAAATTATCCGCCTGTGCCACGCCAGAAATCCCCTCTTCAAGCACCACGTCGTTGGCATCATGAGGCCAAAAAGTCAGCCAATCACTCCACGTCACAAACTGAAAAACGGTCTGCAACAGATGGTAGCCGTCTTCGCGTCGCCCCACGATACGCAACATCAAATTTAATTTCGCGGGCGCAGGATACCGCTCACCCCAAGCATAAACACTCTTTTCAATTTCCATCGACATTCCATTCATCAATAAAAAGTTTTAACTTTACCGTGTCATTTGTCACCACTACGTGACGGGGCAAAAGATAAGATTTAACAGGTTGCATTGCTTTATAGAGAATGCGCCAACCCGCTTGCTCAAATCCCCCCTCCAACATTTTTAGCGCCTGTTTTCGCTCAGGCAATCCCACTACCCAATTGCGCAAAAAAGTCACCGGCACAAACAAACCGACTTCTTGATAAATAAGCGACTCTGGATTCGTGGACGTTTTTATCTCATTGCCACCTTTGTCGATTGTGACCCCTTGCGCGTTGAGTGTCATCATGACCGCACCCTGCCCAAGTGGGCCAGATAATTTAATTACCTCTTCTTGGGGCGAATGAATCCAGTGAATATTGGCCTGCTCCACATCACTTTTGCTCACTATCGCAACGCGCCCCTCAAAAGACCAATGCGACAACGTATACAACACCTGCTGCTCTTGCACACCTTGGTACGCCCTATCTGGTGATGTTGACAACGTGGAACAACCTGAGAGCCACAACAGGGCGGCAAGTAACGCAATTTTTTTCACGCCACTTCCCTACTGCAAAAAACGCTGTTTAAAGTCCAGTAAATCCACATCTTCTGGGGCAACTTTGATGGCATTGTCAAACACGTGTTGCGCTTCATTTTTGCGCCCCATTAACCACAATACTTCGCACAAATGTGAGGCAATTTCCCCTGAATTTTGTTTTTCATAAGCGGATTGTAAATAAACCAAGGCTTGCGAGGCGTTGCCGAGTTTAAATTGCAGCCAACCAAAGCTATCCATAATCGCCGGTTCATTTGGACGCAACTTGATAGCTCTCTGTAAATATTTCTCTGCCTCATGATAACGCGCTGAATCATCAAGCAATTTGTAGCCTAGCGCATTGAGCGCATCGACGTCATCAGGGTATTTTGCAATAATTTTTTTGAGGTCAGTTTCCAACACCTCCAATTTCCCCAAATGCTCGGCGACAAGCGCTCGTGTGTAGAGCACGTCTTTTTCATTTGGAAATTGCACCAGTGTCTCTGTTAATAAATTAAACGCTTTTTCTTGCTGATTTTGCTGGCTATACAAACTCGCTTGCATCAGTAAAAAACGCAACTTTTGTTGCGGATATTTTTGAAGCAACGCTTTTAAACGTGTATCGACTTGCTCAAATTGACGGTCTTTGACTAACAAGTTAATCGATGAAATCGCCGCTTCAAGCGACAACTGGGCATCAGACACTTTATCAAACAAAGCCACTGCCGCACTGTAGTTATTGTGTTTTTCTTCAATTTTGCCTAAATAAAAATTGGCTGCGGATTCCCATTGCGGTTGCTCTGATAGCGTTTTTAAAATTGTTTGCGCATTGTCATCTTTATTCAATTCAACATTGATTAAGGCCAGAGCAATGTAATTATCGCCTTCTTTTGGTATTTGATTGATCAGTGATTCATACAAGCCGGCGGCGGTTTCATAATCAGAGGTTTTAATGAGTGTCTGCGCAAGCAACTTTTTAAATGACACATTATTGGGGTGCTTTAACACGGCGTCATTGAGCAATGTTTTCACGCGAGAAAAATCACCTGCCATAAAAGCTAATTGCGCTTGAATGAGCAGCGGATGCTCCCAATCTGGCTGAATTTGCAGGGTTTGTTTGACCTTGCTTTCCGCCTGTTGCGTATTTTTCATTTGCATAGACAACAATGACTGCACGAAATAAATCACCGCTTTGTTATTACTAGCCACTTTTGTCGACAGTGACTCTAGCGTGTCATAAATAAATTTTTCTTTACCTTCTTTTTGTAAAATGCTGCTCAACTCCAACAGCGCATTCTCAAAATTATCCGGTTCAGCCACAAGTAACGCATTGAGTTGCTTGACAGCGACCGCTTTATCACGACCACGCAAGGCAGATAATGCCGCCAGCTTTCGGGCTGTGACATTTTTAGGTTCTTGATTGATCCACATCGACACGGCATCATTGGTCTTGCGTGAATCTTTGATTTGCAACGCCAATTTTGCTGCTTGCTCGGCAAATTTTGCATCATGCACGCGCTTGCTCAATTCCATATACGCTTCATAAGCAAGTGAATACTGCTGACGCTGCATGGCAATATCCGCCGCTAAAAGTAAATACATCACATCGGGGTCAATAGCCGTTCTCGGTTCAAGCGGCGGCAATTTGGGCAATTCTGATTGGGTGACATCGGTTGCCTCAACCTCTGTTGCACGCTCCTCAGCGGAGGATTTTTCCTTTTCAAGTGCGTTAGATGACTGTATTTTTTGCGCATCAATCGCACAACCGTTCAATAAAATAACACCTATAAAAGATAAAAAGGGTAACTTTGACACACACTTATTCCTAGTTTTATGACTTGATGTTGAGTTTGTTTATAGCGTAACAGAAAATCCCCCGAAATTAGAATGCTGTTTTTTCCATTTGTCGAAGGGGGCAGTCTTTCTTTAGAATAGGCGATATCATACAGGACGTTAGCACATAAGGTAAAAATTACATGGTAAGATTGTTTTATAATGTAAGCTAACGTAAATTTTCATTCATAACGATTCTTCAATGACACTTCTTGCTATCGGCATCAATTACAATACAGCACCTGTTGTTATTCGTGAAAAACTCGCTTTTTCAGCAGACGAATTGCACCGCGCATTGCAAGCGCTTGTGAATGAGAGAGAAATTAGCGAAGCGGCTATTTTGTCGACGTGCAATCGTACTGAATTGTATTGCGTGATGCAATCAACAGATGAAAATCTGCTCATTGACTGGCTCAGCAACTACAAACAACTCGCCAAACTCGAGCTAACTCCCTACCTCTACAGNNGCCCCTTACCTCTACAGTCATAGCGACAACGCGTTCATTCGACATCTTTTTCGAGTCGCTTGCGGGCTGGATTCCATGATTTTAGGTGAGCCGCAGATTGTAGGGCAAATGAAAACCGCTTATCAAGTCGCTTGCGAAGCGCAAACTGTTGGAAAGCTTCTTGGCAAACTCTTTCAGCATACCTTCACCTCCGCTAAAAAAGTGCGTACAGATACGGCTATTGGCTCAAGCCCTGTCTCTGTCGCGTTTGCGGCGGTGCAACTGGCTCAACAAATCTTCGATAAACTCAGTGAGCAAACGGCACTGCTCATTGGCGCAGGCGAAACCATTGAACTCACCGCCCGCCATTTGAGCCAGCAAGGGATTGGACACATTATCATTGCCAACCGAACGATCGACAAAGCCCATCAACTCGCTCAGCAATTTGGCGGCTACGCCATTAGTTTAGCGGAAATTCCCGCACATTTAGCGCAAGCTGACATTGTGATTGCTTCAACAGGTAGCCAACTGCCTATTTTAGGCAAGGGAAGCGTGGAAAGCGCCTTAAAAAAACGCAAACATAAACCGGTGTTTATGGTGGATTTAGCCGTACCTCGTGACATTGAACGGGAAGTGGAGCAACTTGATGATGTTTACTTGTACACGGTAGATGACTTGCGCCATACCGTTGAGCAAAATATGAATTCACGCCGTCAAGCCGCCATGCAAGCAGAAGAAATTATCGATGCACAAGTGGAGTATTTTCTCGCTTGGCTACGCGCACAAAGCGCTCAATCACTCATTAAAGATTACCGAACGCAAGCCGAATTCTGGCGCGACGAAGCCCTTCAAAAAGCCCTCGTTGCGCTCAATAACGGCACACCCGCGCAAGACGTGCTCACGCGCCTTGCGCATACGCTGACCAATAAACTCATTCACACCCCCAGCGCCCAGTTGCGTGTGGCTGCCGAAAGTGAGCGACATGACGTCTTGGCAGCAGCGTTAGAAATTTTTCAACTCACTCCTTCTCGATAAATGAAACCATCAATAGAACAAAAATTACAAAATCTCTGTGAACGTCACGACGAAATTTCCGCCTTACTTTCTGAGCCGGAAACGCAAGGCAATCAAAATAAATTTCGCTCACTTAGCCAAGAATATGCGCAAATCAGCCCGCTCGTAGACTGCTACAAACGCTACGAACAACTGCTCGATGCGTTGAGCGCTGCAAAGGACATGGCAAACGACAG
>DPKY01000035.1 GCA_003542275.1 Methylococcaceae bacterium
AACCAATATCTTGCGATTTTGCCCAATCTAAAATGGCGGTGCAAACCGCCCCCGATTGTGATAACAGCGCAAGGTTGCCTTCTTTGACAATACCATCACCAAATGTGGCATTCAAATAACCGCTAGGGCGCACCACCCCCAAACAGTTTGGCCCAATAAGACGAATGGCATAGCGATGCGCAATATCAAGCACTTCTTGCTGCAGTTTTTTCCCTTCTTCTCCCAATTCTCCAAAGCCTGCGGTAATAATAATGACGCAATGCACCCCTTTTTCACCGCATTGACGCATCACGTCCGGTACGCTAGGCGCCGGTGTTGAAATCACCACTAAATCAAGTTCTTCGGGCACCGAACGCAAATCAGGATACGCCTTGAGGCCTAAAATTTGCTCGCGTTTGTTGTTAACAGGATAAAGCCCGCCCTTAAATTGTGCTTCTTGCATATTAAGTAAAATACGGTAGCCAACGCTCTCAGGGCGCTCAGAAGCACCGACAATGGCAACGGACTTTGGGGTAAAAAAATGATTTAAATAATGCGGTCCCATACACAACTCCAAAAATGGTTAAGAAGAACAACAAAAAAAGTATAGCCGTGTTTTATTTCAATTTCATTTTAGGCGTAATCCAGAGAAAATGCCATGCTCACGCGCTAAGGAAAGCAATGAATGCTGTTTTTTGTCGCCATAACAGTTGATTTTTCTTCGCAGGTTTGCACGACATCACAAGGCAATGCTAGACTTTCCCGCTTTATGTCTTAATAATACTGTCGCTTAGAGATTGCTATGTTTCGTTATTTCCCCCCGCAGCACAACCTTCACCCTCACAGCAAACGCGATTATTGGATTGCCGCGTTTACCTTTTTTTGCGTGGCGGTATGCCTTTTCACTGATGCTGACGCGACGATTGAAAAACAAAATGCGTTAGGGGTGAGTGGCTGGGTATTTTTAATTGGCTGGTTACTGGGTGAAAATAAGGAAATTCGTGTGCAGGTACTCATTGCGGTGCTATTTGCTACTATCGGCGAGCATTTTGCCTCACCGTTCATGGGCGGTTATACCTACCGTTTCCACAATGTTCCCGCTTATGTGCCAGCGGGTCATGGCATGGTCTATTTGACTGCCGTTGCCCTTGGACGCTCGGGACTTTTTGTGCGTTATGCGCGGCACATTGCACTTTTTGTTGTGGTAGTTTGTGGCGCGTGGTCACTTTGGGGCATTACGTTTGCGCAAAGAGGCGATTTTGTGGGCGCGTTATTATTCATTGNNTATTTGTTTAAAGGGCGTTCACCGCTGGTGTATTTAGCGGCTTTTTTCATTACCACTTGGCTTGAAATTATCGGCACCGCACTAGGTACATGGCACTGGGCGGTGATTGACCCTGTTTTGGGGCTTCCACAAGGCAATCCCCCCAGTGGCGTGGCGGCGTGGTATTGCCTTGTCGATGCCGTAGCGATGGGCGGCTCTGGTCCTGTTATAAAAGCAGTAAAACACGCCCGATTGTTTTTATTACAACAATTAGCCCGAATTGATTGTTTTTAGGTACCCTTTCACATCATCGTATTTTACGTTTCAATCTACCAAGGAGAATACCCTCATGCCATACATTAAACTTAGCACAAATACGCACATTGCCACTAAACCCAAATTACTACGTCAACTCTCGCAACTTACCGCACAAGAAACCAGCAAACCAGAATCGTATGTCATGATTGAATTGTTAGATGACGTAGCGATGTTATTTGGTGGAAAAGACGCGCCATTGGCTTATTTGGAATGCAAAAGCATTGGACTCAGTGAAAAACAGGCAAAAGCCTTAAGTGCATCCCTCAATCAGCTCGTCAGCAGCGAATTACACATTGCAACAGATAGAATTTATATAGAGTTCAGCAATGCACCCGCTGCTTTTTGGGGGTATAACGGCTCAACTTTTGGCTAACCAGAAACCAAAAAGGCGACCTAAAAATCGCCTTTTTACACATCAAAATAGGAAAAAAATTAGTCCTGATAACCAAGACTCTGCAAAGCACGTTCATTATCCGACCAGCCTTTTTTCACTTTCACCCAAAGTTGCAAATACACTTTCTGGCCAATTAAACGTTCAATGTCTACGCGAGCGTCTGTACCAATTTTTTTCAGCATTTCCCCTTCTGTGCCAATAATGATACTTTTTTGCGATAAACGCTCAATCCAAATAATCGCGTAAATTTTGCTAATATGGGGCAATTCTTCGTAGCGTTCAATTTCAACGGTGAGTTCATAAGGCAACTCTGCACCAAGTCGACGCATGAGCTTTTCACGAATAATCTCACTCACTAAAAAACGCTCTGGACGGTCTGTAATTTGATCAGCAGGATAAATTAACGCGCCTTCAGGCAAAAGCCCCATAATCTCCGCTTCAAGTTCCTCTAAATGAATCCCTTTTAGCGCAGAAATGGGAAAAATAGCCTGAAAAGGAAAACGTGCCTGCGCCTGTGCAAAAAAGGCTAAGACTTTATCTTTGTCCACAATACGGTCGACTTTATTGACCGCCAAAATGACGGGTAAACCCGCTTGTTTGAGCTTGTCAAAAATCACGTCATCAAACTCATGCCATGAGAGTCGATCAATTAACCACACAATCACGTCAACACCCAGTAGCGTGGTATCGGCGGTGCGATTGAGTTGACGATTCAACGCTTTTTTCTGCTCGGCGTGCATTCCTGGCGTGTCCATATAAATGACTTGCCCGGCGTCGGTGGTGTTAATCCCCAAAATACGATGACGAGTCGTTTGCGGTTTGCGTGAGGTGATACTGATTTTTTGTTTGAGCAAATGATTCATCAACGTGGATTTGCCCACGTTTGGGCGACCAATTAACGCAACGTAACCGCAATTCATAGTATATTTTCCTTAGCTAATAAATCGAGCAGCACTTCAGCCGCCGCTTGTTCTGCGCCTTTTCTCGTGACACCCGCGCCAATACTGGGGTCGGGCAAGAGGGGAATAGTGCATTTGACTTTAAATGTCTGCTCGTGCGCAAGCCCTGACATGGTGAGTAATTCATAATGCGGTAGCTCAAGTTTTTTGGCTTGCATCAGCTCTTGCAAACGGGTTTTGGGGTCTTTTTGACCGTTATTGAGCGATAAGGTTTTTAATTTTTCATCAAAAAGTTTGGCTACCCACACCTGACAAGCCGCCATGCCTTGATCTTCAAACAACGCCGCAATAATGGCTTCTAGGGCATCGGATAAAATAGAATCTCGACGAAAGCCGCCGCTTTTGAGTTCACCAGACCCTAAAAGTAAATAATCGCCTAGCTCATGTTTGCGTGCTAGCTCGGCCAGTGAGCGTTGGTTCACAAGACTTGCGCGTAGGCG
>DPKY01000285.1 GCA_003542275.1 Methylococcaceae bacterium
GGTTTGAATAAAAAAAGCAGGCAACGACACCAGCGAGTTGGAACGTGAGATTGATGGGTTGGTTTATGATTTGTACCAATTAACTCAAGACGAAATTAACATTATTGAAGGAAAATAAGATGCCAGAAATAGTTAGATTTTACGGAATTGTTATTAAGTTATTTTTAGTGACCATCCACCGCCGCATTTTCATGTGATTTATGGCGAATACAACGCACTGTTTGATATGAACACGTTGGAAATGATAGAAGGTGATTTGCCAAGTCGTGCAAAAAAATTAACCATTGAATGGGCAACACGTTATCAAACTGAATTGTTAGAAATGTGGAGAACTCAACAATTTCATAAACTCCCACCTTTGGAATAACGCCATGAACATACCGAAAATAATTTCTGTTCAGCCGCTCGATGATTACGAATTGATGATTGAGTTTTCTAATCATGAATACCGTCAATATGATGTTAAACCGTTATTAAAAAAAGAAATGTTTGCACCATTAGAAAGTCGTGCATTTTTTAAAAATGTAAAAATTGAGCAAGGTGGTTATGCGGTGAGTTGGAATGAGGATATTGATATAAGTGAATATGAATTATGGGCGAACGGTAAAATTCAGCAACAACACCAGCGTGTTGGAACGGGAGATTGATGGGTTGGTTTAGGCTTTATGGCTTTAGCTTTAAGAGAACAACACACTTCAGCCGAAAATCAAAAACTCATCCAAATGCGCCAGCGTTAAATGCGCCAACGCACTCGCCTCACTGTCTGCAGGCAAAACAGAAGGCACAAAAACCGTAAACGCCCCTGCCCGACTGGCGGCCAAAACACCTGCCAGAGAATCTTCAAACACAACGCACGCCGTGACATCAACATTGAGCACACTGGCCGCTTTTAAAAAAATATCCGGCATAGGCTTTGCGTGGATGACATCTTCTCGCGCCACGATACATGGAAATAACGCGGCAATGTTGGCTAACGTTAAACACTCTAAGGCATTCGCACGCGGACTGTTTGTTGCAATGCAATAAGGGATGTTTTTAGCATTCAATCGCTCAACAAGGTTAAGCACACCACGTTTAACAACAATGCCTTGACGTAAAACCAAATCACGCCAGCATTGACTGCTTAGGCGATGAAATACCTCAAAATCAAACTGCTGACCACATTGCGCTTTCAATAACGCTTGAATTTCTTTGTAAGAATGTCCCGATAATGACGAAAAAAACGTGTCTGGCAAGGCAAATCCCATTTGCGTTGCCGCGCGTTGCCATGCGGCAAAATACGTCGGCTCCCTATCGAGAATTAACCCATCTAAATCAAAAATAACGGCTTGAAAATCATTTAACGTCATGTCTGAATCACTTTGATGTATTCGCCGCGTGCCTCTCGATTTGAGCCGACTACAACACGTTGATTGCCTTGCGCATCTTCTTCAATCTGCCCCGCAATTTCCACCCACTCACCCGCAATGGCCTGCCCCGTATAAGTTGCCGTAAAACAGACAACGCGTTGAATACGCAAATGATTCAAACCCCATTCAGCGGGGTAACAAAAAGCACGCGCATCATCAAGCACTTGTGCAGAAAACACCACTCTGCCAATTTGGTACACCACTGCAGCAGGTGGCGGCGTTATTTCAACCACACTTAAATCACATTTACGACCGTTAATTAACGCTTTATTCCACTTTCGCTGCTCATGCCACACATAAGCCTCAAAATCCATGTCACAATCGCGCCGCGCATAAGTCTCGCGCCAATCCGATTCACGCAACGCCGTGACATCCCCTTGAGAGAGCAACGCTCGTAGCGCCATGCGGCACTGCTCAAACACAGCGAGGTCATAGCAGACTAAATCAATATCCGAGGCTATGGTCTGTTGTGAAATGAGCAGAGAGCCTGTCACGCCCATTTTTGAGATATCAACGCCCTGCTCTTTAAATAAGTGACATAACGCTACGCAATCCGCCTCCACTGTATCACGCACGGGTTGATTTAAAAGCTGCGCCAAACGCGCACTGGGGTGAAAGTGCGCGGTAATAGCCTCAAAAGGTACACCGTGCAAAAACGCATCTAACGCAGGCGAATGAAAACAGTAAAAGGGGTAATGTGCTGACAATAGCGCATTGGCGTGCTCGGTAGGAACTTTGCGCCACTGCCCATCGTCACCGCGCACATAACGCAAAAAGCAACGCACTTTATTGTCTTCCCGCCCCGCCGCGACGACAGCAAAAACAAGACCTTGCGCTCTTTGAATAAAATCTTTGGGTAAAAACATTACAAACGATACAAGGGTTTTAATGCCTCATTTTCCACGCGTGTTGTCAGCTTTGCGCGGGCGGCGTGTTCGCTAAAGCCTTGAAATAACGCTTTGCCTTCCCATGCCACAGCGTGTTGACTATAAAGCACCGTATTGAGTTCTAAAATGGCGTCGCGCAAACGTGCGCCACAATGTGGCGCAATCGCCCCTAAACTGTTTGCGTTAAATTGTAGCTTGCCCCACTGAAGCAACGCTTCTTTGGCGGCGTGTTGATCATTGCTAAAACACGCTTTTTTTAACAATTTTGTGCACATTTTCAACGATATTTCCGCAGGAGATTCCACCACCACCTCCACCGCTTTTTTGCGCGACTGTGCCCATTTTACCGCCAAAAATCCCAACGTCATCAACCAGCCAACACTGGAAACCATCGCAACGATGCGCCACACACGGTCTTTATGAGAAGACGTGTTTGACACTATCGCGGTCGCGTTACTAGGCGCTGGTGCTTGACTGAGTTGCGCGGGCGCGGCGGCTTGTGTTTGCAAACCGTTATCGCTGGCGTTTGCGTGCAAGACAATTTGTGGTAAATCGGCGCTTTCCATGCGCTGCGTTTTGGTGTTAAACCACGCAATATGAATAGCGGGCAACGTGAAATCACCGGCTTTGGAGGGAATCAACGCAATTTTTTCTTCACGAATAGCCATCAGACCCTCGGATTGTTTCGTTTCTTGCAAAACGGGCTGATCGTTATAGGCTTTGAGCTGTGCATCCACTTTGGCCGTGTTGAGTTCGGGAAGTTGCCCCACCGTTGAACCATTGGCCACCAGTTTTAAGGTGCGCGTGAGCGGCTCGCCCACTTTCATTTGTGACACATCATCTGACCACGTTTGCGTGAGTTCAACGTGGTCAGCGGCGAGCCAATGCCCCGAAAATGTACTGGGCATGGGCTGGACATTTAGCGTGATGGCATTTGACTTGACAATGCGACGCTGCGTCATTTGTGAATTAAAAAACGCATTGGGATTTTGTCGACCACGCGAAATCACATCGGCGGTTAAGACCAGCGGTTTGATGGTCATCACGCCACTTTTTTGCGGAAAAATGGCATATTTACGCTCAATGACCATGTACGTCACGCCACTCACTTGCGTGGTGTAATTATTGTCATCCCCCAATTTTTCAATTACCGCATCACTTAATTCGGGCTCACTTAAACTCGCTTTAGCTAAATCAATTTTGCGATACAATTTTAGCGTATAGAGCACTTGTGATTGAATGACGGGCTTATCTGGCGTGACGCTTACATCTAAAAATAAATCATCGTCATCTTGCACGCCCTTATTAGCAGAACTGGGCAACACCGAAATCGGCAGAGCATGACTGGCATCATGCCCAAATTTAATCACAGGAATAATTAAATTGCCCGAATCATTGGCGGTTACCGTGACTAACCATTCTATTTTCTGATGCGATTGGCCATTCACCCAACTTGAGCTACTGCTTTGGCTTTGCGAAATAATCGTAAAATCTTGCTCAAGTGGGCTAAAATCGGGATCGGCATCGGGCGTGCTAGGGGCGGTAAAAATAAGCTGCTACGATTCATCCACACTGATGGGATGACGGTCGACAGAAACGGTAATATCCAGCGCCGCCGCGAAGGGCGAAAACATCACCAGCCAAAATGTCAAAACAAATCCAATAAGAGGCATAAAACGTGTTCACCTTATTTTATTTTTTAAACTAAGCCACCCAATTTAGAGATAATCGCGGATTAACACTTCAGCAATTTGAATGCTATTGAGCGCCGCGCCTTTGCGGATATTATCTGACACCACCCATAAATCAATGCCGCGCGGATGTGAAATATCTTCACGAATACGGCTAACAAAGGTGGCATCGTTTCCCGCTGAATGCGTCACTGCCGTGGCATAACCGCCATTGATTCGCTCATCAATCACTTCAACGCCATCGGCTTTTTGGAGTAATTCACGCACGGCATCGGCCGTGATTTTGTCGCGCGTTTCAATGTGCACCGCTTCAGAATGACCATAAAACACCGGTACGCGCACCGCCGTCGCATTCACTAAAATACGATGGTCACCCATGATTTTCTGGGTTTCCCACACCATTTTCATCTCTTCTTTGGTGTAACCGTTATCCATAAACACATCAATTTGTGGCAACACATTAAACGCAATCTGCTTTGGATAGACAACAGGCTCAATGGGCTGTAAATTCAACAGATTTGCCGTTTGTTTGCCTAATTCTTCAATCGCGTCTTTTCCCGTTCCCGACACCGCTTGATAAGTAGCGACGTTAATACGCTCAATACCCACGGCGTCATAAATGGGTTTTAACGCCACGAGCATTTGAATGGTTGAGCAATTGGGATTGGCAATAATGCCGCGTTTTTTATAGTCTGCAATCGCTTGTGGATTGACTTCAGGCACCACGAGGGGAATGTCCTCGTCATAGCGAAATTGTGAGGTATTATCAATGACCACGCACCCCGCCGCCGCCGCTTTGGGTGCATAAATTTCAGATACAGAGGCGCCAGGTGAAAATAAACCAATTTGCACTTTTGAAAAATCAAACGTCGCTAAATCTTCTACTTTGAGCGAGCCTCCTTTAAAAGGCAGACGCTTGCCAACAGAATTCGCACTGGCGAGCGCATAGACTTCACCAACGGGAAAATTGCGCTCCTCTAAAATCGCCAGCATCGTTTCACCCACCGCGCCGGTGGCGCCAACAACGGCGATATCATACGTTTTGCTCATGGTTAGATTCCTTGTTTTAGTGCATTCACTACCGCATCACCCATTTGCGAGCAACTCACTTTTGTCATGCCATCACTGTAAATATCGGCTGTACGCACATTGGCATCCAGCGCGGCATTCACCGCTTTTTCAATACGGACCGCCGCCGTTTCATTATCAAATGTGTAACGCAACATCATAGCAACGGACAAAATCGTGGCGAGCGGATTAGCGATATTTTTGCCCGCAATGTCGGGTGCCGAGCCGTGAATAGGCTCATACATACCTTTGCCGGTTTCGTTGAGCGACGCTGAAGGCAACATACCAATCGAGCCGGTGAGCATCGAGGCGCAATCGGACAGCACATCACCAAACAAATTACTGGTTAAAATCACGTCAAATTGTTTTGGCGCACGCACAAGCTGCATGGCCGCATTATCCACATACATATGTGAAAGCGCCACGTCAGGATAGGCGTTGCCGACTTCTGTCACGATTTCACGCCAAAACTCCGTGCATTCCAGTACATTGGCTTTATCGACAGAACATAATTTTTTATGGCGTTTTTGCGCAATTTTAAATGCAGAATGGGCAATGCGACGCACTTCAGATTCTGTATAAGTCGCCGTATTAAACCCTTGACGTTCGCCATTTTCCAGCACACGCACGCCACGCGGTTGACCAAAATAA
>DPKY01000066.1 GCA_003542275.1 Methylococcaceae bacterium
GATTGACGGGCAATAACCCCTGGTGCAATTTTTTCAATAGGCGAAGACTGTGTGCTATGAACAGGCCCTTTGCCATCAATTGGATTACCCAAGGCATCCACAACACGACCCAAAAGCTGTTCACCGACGGGAACTTCCAAAATTTTTCCCGTACATCTAACGGTGTCACCTTCAGAGATATGCTGATAAGCGCCCAATACCACCGCGCCAACAGAATCTCTTTCTAGGTTAAGCGCCATACCATAAGTATGGTCTGGGAATTCTAACATTTCCCCTTGCATAGCTTGAGAAAGACCGTGAATTCTCACAATCCCGTCAGTTACGCTGACAACGGTACCTTCGGTGTGTACTTGTGTACTTAAATCGAAGTTTTCGATCTTCTTTTTAATCAGATCACTGATTTCAGATGGATTTAATTGCATATGCTTTTCTCGCTCTAAATTTAGAGTCTTTGTGCTAATTGTTGAAGCTGGCCTCTAACGGAGCCATCAATGACTTGATCACCTGCCCGCACTAGAACGCCACCTATTAATGACGAGTCAACAGCCACTTTCATGTTGACTTTTTTACCAAAGCTTTTTTCTAATGCCGCATTGAAATCCTGTTTCGCCTCTTTAGAAAAAGCATAAGCCGTCGTCACATCAATATCAATAAAGCCTTCATCTTCTGCTTTATAAGTTTCAAATAATGCCGCAATGGCTGGAATTAAACTCAACTTATTATTCTCAATAAGCAGCGTCAAAAAATTTATACCTTCCTGATCAAGCTGATCAGCGCAAATATCGAGCAATAACGCAAGTAAGTTACTTTTCCCCACTTTAGGATCATCAATCATCCCAGCGAGTTTGTTATCACCCAACACCATAGCTAAAAAAGACAGTTTCTTTGACCACTGCTTAGATGAATTTGTTTCTTTTGCACGTTTAAATACGGCAACAGCATAAGGTCTTGCCAATGTTGCTATTTCGTTCATGACGTTTAGCCTAATTGGTTAGAAACTTTATTAAGAATATCTTGA
Source organism: Methylococcaceae bacterium (assembly GCA_003542275.1). Lineage (GTDB taxonomy): Bacteria > Pseudomonadota > Gammaproteobacteria > Methylococcales > Methylomonadaceae > UBA10906. Next base: position 1,019 of record DPKY01000066.1, read on the forward strand.
TGCTTTGACTTGTCTATCTCCGCACCCAAAATTTGTTGCGCAGCAGCTAAAGCTAATGTCGTAATTTCTTGGCGCAAACCTTCTCTTGCTTGTTGAATTTCTTGGTCAACTTGCGCTTTTGCTGAAAGAATCAGTCGATCTCCTTCAAGCTTTGCATTGTGTTTTGACTCTTCAACGATTTCATTCGCGCGTTTTTGTGCAAGCGTTACGATTTCTGCAGAGCGTTCTTTGGCTTCCTTGAGAACAGTAATGGCTTTCTTTTCAGCCAAAATAATTTGCTCTTGCCCTCTTTCTGCCGCCGCTAAACCGTCAGCAATCTTCTTTTTTCTTTCTTCTAAAGAGTCAAATAACGGTGGCCAAATGTACTTCATGGTAAACCATACCAGAAGTGCAAAGGTGATCATTTGCCCAATCAGAGTAGCATTGATACTCACGATGCGTTCCTCTTGTTGCGATTAAAAAAAAACAGCATTTAACCTGCTGCAGCCGTTACCGCTGATAAGAATGGATTTGCGAAAGTGAAGAATAACGCCAAACCAACACCAATCATTGTTACCGCATCCAAAAGACCTGCTACAACGAACATTTTTACTTGCAACATAGGCACCATTTCTGGTTGACGTGCAGCACCTTCTAAAAATTTACCACCAAGCAAACCAAAACCAATAGCGGTTCCCAACGCACCCAAACCTAAAACCAAACCTACTGCGATTGCAGTCATACCCTGCACATCAGCAATCAATTTTGCGAGTTCCATAATACCTCCAACGTATTGTTAATAAAAAGTGTGAAAAATAAAAAGTATACCTAAATTTTAATGATCTTCATGCGCCATGCTAAGATAAACAATTGTTAGCACCATGAAAATAAACGCTTGAAGCGTGATAATCAAAATATGAAAAATTGCCCAAGGGAAGCTCAATAATGGCTGAATATACCAAGGCAATAAAGCAATCAAAATAAAAATAAGCTCGCCAGCATACAAGTTACCAAAGAGTCGCAGTGCCAATGAAATAGGCTTTGCAATTTCTTCAACTAATTTGAGGAGTAAGTTAAAGGGCAACATCCAAGGCCCAAAAGGCTGAAACATCAACTCTTTTGCAAAGCCAATAGGACCTTTTACTTTGATGCTATAGAAAATGATTAAACAAAATACAGAAATAGACATGGCAAATGTTGCATTTAAGTCCGTACTAGGCACGACGCGCAAATACTCAACCCCCATCATTCCCGCAATACTTGGCAAAATATCTACGGGGAACAAGTCCATGAAATTAAACAAGAATACCCAGCAAAACACCGTCAACGCTAAAGGCGCAATCAACTGACTTCTACCATGAAACGTATCTTTTACTTGGCCATCAACAAATTCAATCAAAAGCTCTGCAAAATTTTGCACAAGTCCAGGCACGCCAGAGGTTGCTTTCTCTGCAGCACGCTTGAAAAACCAAATAAAGACACCACCAAGCACAACAGAAAAAAACAAGGTATCAAGATTTAAGCGCCAAAACCCCTCACCCACACTCAACGATGTTAAATGGTGAATAATATAACCGGTTGCCCCCTCGGCGGCGTGAGCTTCTGTACTCATTGTTCCTCTCTTGATTTATTTAATAACTTAACGCATAAGTAATGCGAACCAAAAAACCGATAGCGCGCTCACATAGCACGTTAACAGCGGAAATAACTTTACACTAGGTATCTTAAAGGCGAGAAAAAAAAGAAATACGGTCAGTATTAACTTGATTGACTCGCTTGCGTAAAAAGAATTTATGAATTTTTTTGCCGCTAATTTGGACGCTCTCACTAAACTGATTCCAAAATAAACATTCGGAATGACAGCGATAATACCGCCCAGCAGGGCAAATTGGCCACTCTTTACATCCAAGACTAACGAAAACCCCAAACCAACCAAAACGGTTATCAGCATTTGATAGGCAACAATTTTAGTTATTGATGACACGTTTGCGGTCATAAATGTGAATGTAAAAGGCTAACTGTATCCGCTGATTATATAGAGCGAATTAAGTTAAATCAAGGTCGTTTAACGATTGACACTTCTTTAATCTATACTATTTTGCTCAGAATACCGTTGAGTTCATCTTGTGTTGTATAGAAAAAGACGAGCTTGCCACTGCCATTTTTTTTGCTTTCTACTTTCAATCGGCCATCAAATTTCATATCTAACTCGCGTTGAAATTGGGTAATGTGCGTATCGATACGCGGCGTTGTTGTGGTCGATTTAGGCTGCAAGAGTGTTTTGACAAGCTGCTCAGTGACCCGCACAGACAAACCTTGATTGACAATTTTACGCGCTAGGCTAATTTGCGCTTCCCCCACCAAAGGCAACAGTGCCCGCGCATGGCCCATATCGATTTGATTGTTTTGCAACATTTTTTTAACTTCTGTTTGCAATTCAAGCAAACGCAATAAATTCGTAATTGTCGCTCTTGATTTCCCGACTGCATCTGCTACATCTTGGTGCGTCATACTAAACTCGGTTAAAAGTCGATGCAGTGCTTGCGCTTCTTCAAGCGCATTTAAATCTTCACGCTGAATGTTTTCAATTAACGCAATCGCAATGGCTGTGCGATCATCCATGTCTTTGATAATGACGGGCACCTCTTGCAATCCGGCAATCTGCGCTGCTCGCCAACGTCGCTCGCCAGCAATAATTTCATAACGCCCAGGTGCTACGCTACGCACAACAATGGGCTGAACAATGCCCTGCATGGCAATGGAATTTGCCAACTCCTGCAGCCTTTCTGGATTGATATCGGTGCGGGGCTGATATTTGCCTCGCTGCAAGACATCAACAGGTAATGTATTGGTGGTTTGAGCGCCTTGTTTGATGGTCGGTATTTCACCTAATAGGGCATCTAATCCCCGTCCTAAACCACGCTTTTTGACATTCATGATAATGTTGAATTAGTTGGATTGAAAAAGTTGAGTTGCTCAACAAGCTGTTCAAAGGCGACAAGTAATTGTTGCAGTTTTTGAGCTTCTTGAAGAAGCTGCACCCGTTGCTGCCTAATTTGCTCTTGATGCAAAGCGTCTATTGGCGCACTTGGCATACTTAGATTCGAGGATACATCAACCAGCAATGCCTCAAGCCCTCTGCCTAAACGAGGCGATTTAGTGGCCATTTTTGTCTACCGCATTTGTCAGAATTTCTTTTGCCAGTGCCATATATGCCAGCGCTCCCCTTGAACTTTTATCATAATTCAAAACGGGTAATCCATGACTAGGCGCTTCTGCAACACGTATATTTCGCGGTACACAGGCTTTAAACACATCCGTCCCAAAATAGCGAATCAACTGCTCGGACACATCTTTGGTCAGACGATTACGATCGTCAAACATCGTGCGCAAGATACCTTCTAAATGTAATGAACTATTGACCGTTTCTTGAATATTTTTTAAGGTGCTCATCAAGGCTGAAATCCCCTCAAGCGCGTAGTATTCACATTGCATGGGAATCAAGAGGCTATTTGCTGCGACCATCGCATTGAGTGTCAACATATTAAGGGATGGAGGACAATCAATAAGAATGTAATCATAGTGCAATTTGATTTTTTCTAACGCGTGCGCAAGACGTAATTCCTTGCGCTGGGCTTTCATCAGTTCCACTTCAGCGGCGGTCACATCTTCATTGCCTGCAATGACATCAAATTTTAATGCTGGTAACGTAATCACTGTCTGTTCAGCAGGCACCGTTTCCATCAACAAATCATAGCTGGAATGTTTTATGTCATGTTTATCAATACCACACCCCATTGCTGCATTGCCTTGAGGATCTAAATCCACCAGCAAAACACGTTGTTTTAAAGCAGCAAGCGACGCAGCTAAGTTAACACTGGTGGTCGTTTTTCCAACGCCGCCTTTCTGATTCGTTACAGCAATAATTTTTCCCACGATTTTTCCTCTGTTCACTCTATGTTTAAAGATGTATTTTCACCAAACACCGCTTTGCCTCAAGATACGGCACGTTAATTGACATCAAAGTCGCGTGCGCATCAATGGCGACTAACTCATCTTCAGGTACCTGCCCTTTCATGCAAAGTAAACTGCCTCCCTCACGCACTAAATGTGTTGTTAGAGCAACAATATCAGGCAAACTCGCAAACGCTCGGGTTAATACCATATCAAAACGCTGTGTTACCATCATCTCTTCAACGCGACAATGCGTCACCATGGCATTCTCTAAACGTAATTCCAAAATAGCCTGCTGAACAAAACGGGTTTTTTTCGCATTACTGTCAAGTAATTGGAACTGCACATCAGGCCGAAAAATAGCTAACGGAATGCTTGGCAAACCCGCTCCCGTACCCACATCAATGATGCGCGTGCCTTCTAAATGCGGCAAAATAGCAATACTGTCAAGCAAATGCAAACTCACCATTTCCTCTCGCCGACGAATGGCGGTGAGATTGTAGGCTTTGTTCCATTTTTCAATCAGCGCTAAAAAGGCCAGCAACTTCGCCACCTTGTCATCGTCAACGGGTACATTTAGCGTCGCGAGTCCTTCACGCAATAAATTTTCTTCGTTTGTCATGATTAGCGTATTCTAGCCTGCTTTCTTTTTCAAATGCACCAGCAAAAGTGAAATGGCTGCTGGCGTCATACCTTGAATGCGCGAGGCTTGTCCTAAGGTTTCTGGGCGTTGTTTTTGCAATTTTTCACACACTTCATTCGATAAGCCCAAAACGTCTTTATAATTCAACGTCGTCGGTAGTTTCAAATGATCATAACGCAGTGATTTATCAATATCGGCTTGTTGGCGTGTGATATAGCCT
>DPKY01000168.1 GCA_003542275.1 Methylococcaceae bacterium
GCGCAACGGCGGTGGATTTACTGAGTGAAGTTGGCACAGAACTTTCTATGCAATCGTTAGTGAATTTAAAACAACGTTTTGCTAATGAGCCGTATATCTGCTTTTCTGTTGATTTAGCGCTAAAGCGTATTGATCAAGGCAGTAGTACATGACCATCACCATTAGTGAGGAAGATTTTTTTAAATTCAAGGAATTTTTCTACCGCAAAACGGGTATGCAGTTCGAGAATTCTAAGCGATATTTTGTTGATAAACGCTTAGTTGAACGCATTGAAGCCACGCAGACAGGTAGCTTTCGTAGCTATTTTGTGATGTTGCGTTTTGAGTCGAGCGGTGAGGAATTGCAAAAATTAGTCAATTTAATGACGGTTAATGAAACGTATTTTTTTCGTGAAGAATACCAGTTCAAATGTTTAGTCAGTTCGATTTTGCCTGAAATTACACGCAAAAAAACCGATAATTCGCCTATTCGTATCTGGTCTGTGCCTTCTTCATCAGGTGAAGAGGCGTATTCGATTGCGATTTATTTGCTAGAACACTGGGACGGCATTGAGAAATGGGACGTCGAAATTATTTCTTCTGATATTGATACAGAAATTATTGCGCAAGCAAGACGTGGCTTTTATTCGTCACGCTCGGTGCAAAATTTACCCANNATTTATTTTGATGATGTCTCGCGTCGCTATGCCGCTGAAATGTTTTTTGACGCGATGAAAGCCGGCGGATTTGTGTGTTTGGGACATTCGGAGTCAATGAGTCGGATTTCATCATTGTTTCGTGTGCGAAAGTTTCCTGAAGCCATTGTTTATCAAAAACCTTTGGAGCAACTATGAAAACGATTCTCGTAATTGATGATGCGGCAACGGTGAGAATGTATCATCGTCGTATTTTAGAAAGTGCGGGCTATGCGGTGGATGAGGCCATCAATGGCATTGAGGCGCTGGAGAAAGCGTTAGAGAAAAACTATGACTTATTTTTGGTGGATATTAATATGCCTAAACTTGACGGTTATGGTTTTTTGCGTCAGTTGCGCAGTCAGGATATGATGCAAGTGCCAGCGATTATGGTGTCCACTGAGGCGGCAAAAAATGATGAAATCCTCGCTTATAATGCCGGCGCCAATTTATATTTAATCAAGCCAACAAAACCCGATGAATTACTACGCTACAGCCAGCTATTATTGGGGGAGAGTATCTAAATGAATGCGCTGTTAGAACAATTTTTATCTGAATCGCGTGATTTTTTGCAGGGCATTGGCGAGAAGTTAATGCAGCTTGAATCTGACCCTGAAAGTATTCCCTTCTTGACGGAGCTTTTTCGTTTTATTCATACACTCAAAGGCAATAGCGGATTGTTTGATTTTCCCGAAATGACACGCGTGCTTCATGCCAGTGAAGATTTAATGGACGCGGTGCGTCATGGGCGTGTGCATTATTCGCAGACGCTCACGGATCAGTTGCTCGATGCGATGGATTTTGTTGGCATCTTAATGGATGAAATTGAATCAACGGGGCGTATTGGCAGCAGTCATGCCAGCAGTTCCGCTAAACTGACCAAATCGCTACGCGACTTGCTTGCTCAAGCCTCCGCCCCTGTTGACGCACCAGCAAGTGAACTTCATGGAATCAGTAACATTGATCACCCGTCCGTGGATCAGGTGCTGGAAGAATTTGCCGCCGTTGAAGTGACGCCAGAGACTGGCGCCTTGCCCTCGCTGGATGCGCCTCATGCATTTGATTTATCTGAAGAGGTGGCGATGGCGTTGTTTTCCCATGCCAGTCAAGGCACGCCGGTGTTTTGGGTGACGTATCATCCAGAGCCTGACTGTTTTTTCAAAGGTGAAGACCCGTTTTATCTGGTGCGTCAGGTGCCAGAGGTGCTCTGGTCAGATTGCATTTTGCAAGCGGTGCCCGCTTTGCTCATTGATATGGACGTCTACAGCAGTCAGTTAATTTTTCAATTACTCACCTGTGCTTCCCAAGAAACGTTGGACGATATTTTTCGTTATGTCCCCGATCAAGTGCAACGTGTTGAGATACCCGCGCTGACTTTTGTTGTGCCGCGCGGGAGTGCAAGCGACAATGCGAACGATGAAGAATTTATCTCGCGCACGCTTGCGATGCTACGCGACGGTGAATTAGAGCGTGCGGCGCACAGTCTGCACACCATGCTTGAGTTATCTGCGTCTGACCTGTGGTCTTCGTCGGTGCTGCGCTGGGTGCTTGCCATGATTGAATTCGCACCACACAACACGCCAGCGCAATGTGCACTCCTTGAGGCCTTATTAACGCATGAAAATCCTGATTTGACCCTCTTAGCGCACACAGCACCTGCGCCGGTAGTCACCGCTCTGACAGCCGAGTTAGCAAGTGTTGAGGAGGCGATAACCCCAGAAAACGTTGCTGCGCTAGACGACACGTCTGCACCAACAGCCAGTGTTGCGCCAAGTAACACCGATGCACTGATGCCGTGTTTTTATACGGTATTGCACGCGCAAAAAACAGTATTAACGGCGCCAGCAAGCGCGTGGTTGAAAGGTCGACTAAAATCTGTGGCGAGTACGCTCATTGCTGTGCATCGGGCGATGAATAAATTAGACGAAATAGCACACATTCAAAACGCCTTAGATGCCGCGCTGGCTAATAATGCGCCTGAGCCTTTATTAACGTGGCTTGAGCAAACCCTTGCGCATCAAGCCTCGCGTGAGGAGGTATCCGACCAAGCAAAGCCGGTATCTGTATTGAGCGATCAAGTCTCTGTTGAAGACATAACACCCGATGCGCCCGCTCTGCAACACGCGCAAGTGGCGTTAGAAAGTAGCGTTGAGCCAGCAAAATCGGTTCAGCGCCCAGAAGAGAGCACGCCGCATTTTGGGCGACGCGCTGATGATGTAGCGGTTTCTACGTCAAAAACACTCAAAGTTGATCAAGAAAAAATTGATCGTTTGATGAATTTAATTGGCGAAATGGTTGTGGCAAAAAATGCGTTGCCTTATTTGGCGAATCGCGCGGAAACGGTTTTTGGTGTGCGGGATTTATCGCGTGAAATTAAAGCACAATATGCCGTCATCAATCGTGTTGCAGAGGAGATGCAAGACACCATTATGCAAGTGCGTATGATGCCTGTATCGTTTATTTTTCAGCGATTTCCCCGCATGGTGCGTGATATTTCGCGTAAATTGGGTAAAGAGGTGGAACTTGTTTTAGAAGGGGAGAGCACCGAGGCGGATAAAAATATTATTGAAGCCTTATCTGACCCGCTTATCCACATTGTCCGAAACAGTTTAGATCACGGTCTTGAAACGCCGCAAGAGCGCATGGCGGCAGGTAAAAATGCAGCGGGCAAATTACTCATTCGCGCTACACAAGAATCGGATCGCGTGGTCATAGAAATTATTGACGACGGTCGAGGTATCAATCCGTATATTATCAAGCAAAAAGCCTACGAAAAAGGCCTGATTGATGAAAGTGTGCTTGAGCGCATTAGCGATGAAGAAGCGGTCAATTTGGTTTTTGCGGCGGGGTTTTCAACCGCAGAGGTGATTTCTGATTTGTCTGGGCGGGGCGTGGGCATGGACGTCGTTCGCTCGGCGGTGGAGCGTATCAATGGCACGGTCGGCATTCAAAGTGAAGTGGGCAAGGGCACGCGTCTGTTTTTATCGCTGCCGCTGTCGATGGCGGTGACGAATGTGATGATTATCGAATCCAATCAACAAATTTTCGGCGTGTCTATGGATATGGTTGTGGAAACGGTGCGTGTGCCTCGTGCGCAAATGTCGAGCATCAAGCAAAAGCAAACCACTGTTTTGCGTGGTCGTATTGTGCCCTTGCTGTCACTCAATGATTTATTGGCCTTACCCTTTGCGCAGCAACCCAATGAAGATGACGAGTTTGCGACGCTGGTTGTGCGTGTGCATGGCGAACACGTGGGCATTATTGTCGATGATTTCCGTGAAACAGTGGATATTATTCTCAAACCCATGACGGGCATTTTAGGCGGGTTAGGCGGCTTTTCAGGTGCAGCCCTTTTGGGGGATGGCTCGGTGTTGATGGTATTAAATCCAAGGGAGCTAATTTAGATGGGCATTGAATATAAAAAATCTTTAGCAGTTTTGACAGAGTTTGTTGGCGTTGAAGAAGCCGAAAATTTATTAGAGTGGCTTCTTAAAAACCCAAAAGGTAAAATAAACCTTGCTAGCTGTGTGCATATTCATGCCGCCAATCTTCAGGTCTTAATGGCGGTAAAGCCCACTATTTCAGCGTGGCCAGCGGACGAGAATTTACAGCACTGGTTGAGTGTGCTTAAGAAATAATACGCAGTCTTGTCGTCTTTTCAAAAGCAAGCCTGTTAACAAAAACAAAAACTTAAAATGGCAAATATTATGGCAAAAACAATTTTCTTAATCGATGACTCAGCAACCATGCTCATGAGCGTGAAAAGTACATTGGAAATGGCGGGCTTTAAAGTAGAAACTGCTGAAGACGGTGTCAAAGCGATGGCAAAGCTGAACACCGGTCTCAAGCCCGATTTAATTATTACTGACATCAATATGCCCAATATGGGCGGCATTGAATTGATTAAAAAAGTACGGGCATTGCCGGGATTTCGCTTTACGCCCATTTTAACACTTACCACAGAAAGTCAACAAGGCAGACGCGACGAAGGAAAGCAAGCGGGTGCAACGGGATGGCTGGTGAAGCCGGTTGGTGGTGCTGATTTGTTGAAGGTTATCAAGCAAGTATTGCCGGGAGTGTAGCGGTCATGGCTGTTCAATCGAAAAATAATGCTGAATTAAAAAAACGCGCATGGCGGCTTTTTTGTCTTAGTACGGGTTGTATTGTCCTGCTGGCGGGCGTTTTTGTTGCATGGCATTCTGCGTTAGAGTTTCGATTAGGCCGCTATACGCAGATGATCAGTTTAGGCATTGCGTGGAGCATTTTTGCATTTTCACAGTGGCAACTGTTTTCGATGTTGCCCAAAAATGTCACGTTTTTGTCTGATGATGACAGGGAAGCGAGTCATGAAAAATTGCGCTACATTTTCAATCAAATTAGTGCACATTTGCATCCGCAAAGCGAAGCAAAAAATACCTCCGCAACCGTTGATATACAAACAAAAACAGAAGCGCTCGCGCTCGCGTTGTCGTCTTCGTTGCTGACGTTAAACACGCAAGCAACGAATCTTATTCATGTGCTGCATCAATGCAGCGGTAGCCTAGAGGATAAAGTGCCTTCACTAGAAGGGGCCATTACGCAAACCGAAGAGGCCATTGGTGCGTACTTAGCGGTGAGTGTTGAAATTGAAAAAACCGTGCGTGAACATATCGTGCAAGTGGAAAAATCACTAAGCTATCTGCGTACTGAATTAAAAAATGCGTCGCTCGGTCAGTCGTTGCCTCTTGATCCGCCAGTGGTTTCGCCCACACAAAATTTACGCGAAATTGAGGACGTGTTGCAGTTGCATTTAGCTATTGATAGCGTGATTGATGAACAGTTGCAAGTCATTGCTTACGATACCAATCAATCAGCGGTATTGTTACTTCAATTCATGAAGCATTTAAGCGACGACGCGCAATCTATTGTGCATTATATTTCCAACGCGAATGAGCAGAACATTTCAAAAATGGAAAGTGATATGCAAAATAGCGTGCAATTTATTATCAGTATCGAAAGATTTATTCAAAACATTCAAGAAATTCCAGATAAATTGCGTGCGGATATTACGTCCATTCAAACAGCCAGTGGCGTGATTGATAGTTTAGCGCACCTTGTTGATAGTATTAAAGAAATCAGTTTTCAAACGGATATTTTGGCCGTCAATGCGGCCATTCAAGCCGCGCACGCCGGTGAGGCGGGGCTTGGTTTTAAAATTGTCGCCGATGAGGTGCGTAAGCTGGCGGTGAATTCAAATAATGCCGCTGAAATGATTGAATCAGGGCTTGAGAAAGCACGACATACCATTCAAGATGGGCTAAAGTTTAAATTTTTAGATGACATTATGTTGCGCATGGATGGCGCTTCAGAAGTGATGGTCTATGTTCAAAAACTGCAAGACAGTCAAGAAGATATGCAGCAGTATTACAANNACTTGAACACGGTCAGCAAAGCGAATCGATTATTTCACAGCTCAATGACGCGCTCAATAGCTACTTGGCAAGAGAGTCCAATCATAATAACAGTTTGCAGGCAAATGACGAGCAAGAGAGCCTCCCTAAATTTGAGCTTTTCTAATACAAGGCATTGTGTGAGAATGGGATTATTTTATTTATTTCTAACAGGTTTTATTCATGGCAAAAATATTAGTCATTGATGATGAAGAGCAGTTGCGTGATCTCTTAACAAAAATGCTGACGCGTGATGGCCATCAGGTCATGATGGCACAAGACGGTGAAGAAGGCATACGCCATTTTCACTTGTTTAACCCAGACTTAATTATTACGGACATTATCATGCCCAATAAAGATGGCATTGAAGTCATNNATGGATTTGCTGAAGATAAAGCCCGATCTCCCCATCATTGCCATTTCAGGTGGGCGCCGCGCGATTACGGCAGGGTTTAATCTTGATTCCGCCGAGATGCTTGGCGTGAAAGGCATTTTACAAAAACCGTTCACGCATCAGCAGTTGCAAGAAGTGCTGAAAAAAGCCTTGCGTATATGACAGAGCGTCGTCGCGTTTTAGTCATTAGCAATCGAAAAGGCGGTGCTGGCAAAACCACCGCGTCGGTCAATCTTGCTGCAGAATTTGCTGCCTCTGGCCAGCGCGTGTTGTTGATTGATTTGGATTCGCAGGGGCATTGCGCGGTGGGACTGGGCGTGAAGGTGAATGCGGGGGAGGTGAGCGTGCATGATATGTTTACTGACCCTAACTGGTCGCTTTTAGACTGCGTGCGTTCGACGGGTGTGCCTAATTTATCATTGCTACCGGCTAACACCGCTTTTCAGCATGATCGTTGTGGTCACGATCAGCAATTGCTGGTGCGTGCGTTAAGCCAAGAGGCGGTGTGTGCGCGGTTTGATTTAGTGATTATTGACACGCCTCCTTCACTAGACAATCTTCTGCTCAATGCGCTGTGCGCGGGAACATGGGTGCTAGTGCCGTATGTACCGCATCCGCTGTCTTTTGAAGGCGTACGCCAGTTGGTGCGTGTGCTGTTTAAAATTATTTCTGAACAAAATCCCGCGCTCAAAATTTTAGGTTTTTTACCTATGATGGTGGCGGGCAATGTCCGTCAACACCGCGATATTAACGCCCAAATGACACGTCAATTTGGCACATTGCGTGTCCTAGGCGGCATTCGCAGTGACATTAAATTGGCCGAAGCCTTTGGTCAGGCAAAAGCTGTGCGCGACTATGCCCCCAAAAGTCGAGGGGCAGAAGATTTTGCCGCGCTTGCGGCTTTGCTCACCACGTTGATGGAAAAATAGACAAGCACCCACGCACACATCACATGAAGGATGTCGTATAATTGCTTTTTTATTATGTACGGCCTTTTTGATGTCAACTGCTGATTTAATTACCCCACTCTGCGCTCAACTCGCTTTTTGTTTATCAAAAGATCGGCACCGTTTAAAGCGTCAACTTGATATATTGCGCCGCAATAAGAAAACGGACGCGCGTGCTGTTGACGCATTGCGTGTGCAGCTTGAAAAATCGTCTGCGCAATATGAAAAACGTCGCGCTAGTGTCCCCACGCTCACTTTTCCTGATTTGCCTGTTACGGGGCAAAAAGCGGCGATTGCAGACTTGATTCAGCGGCATCAAGTGGTCATTTTATGCGGTGAAACGGGCTCGGGGAAAACCACACAGTTACCCAAAATTTGCTTGGAAATTGGCCGTGGTGTAGCGGGTTTTATTGGACATACCCAGCCACGACGCATTGCTGCACGGACGGTAGCGGATCGCATTGCTGAAGAGGTGGGCGAGTCTGTTGGTCAATCCGTGGGCTATAAAGTCCGTTTTCATGACAGAACGCATCCTGCGTCGCTGGTGAAATTGATGACCGACGGAATCTTGCTTGCCGAAACGCAAAACGACCCGTTTTTAAGTCACTATGACACGCTTATCATCGATGAAGCGCACGAGCGCAGTTTAAATATCGATTTTTTGCTAGGCTATTTAAAATGGCTACTGCCCAAGCGTCCAGATTTAAAAGTCATTGTGACTTCTGCGACCATTGATACGCAACGTTTTTCTGCGCATTTTAACCATGCTCCCGTCATTGAAGTGTCTGGCCGAACATACCCTGTTGAGGTGCGCTATCGTCCCATTGAGGTCAACGACGATGACGAAGACGATGAAACCACGGATGATTTGCAACAGGCTATTTTAGACGCTGTTGACGAGTTATATCGTGATTTGCGCGGCGATATATTGATTTTTCTTAGCGGTGAGCATGAAATCCGCGAAACCACCGCTTCACTCAAAAAACACCATCCCAGTCAATATGAGATTTTGCCACTTTACTCAAAATTGAGTGTGAGTGAACAAGAGCGCGTGTTTACCCCCAAAGGTGGCAAGGTTCGCATCATTCTTGCTACCAACGTAGCGGAAACCTCATTGACTGTGCCTAATATCCGTGGCGTTATTGACACCGGTCATGCACGCATTAGCCGCTATAGCGCCCGCAGTAAAATTCAACGCCTGCCCATTGAGCGCATTTCGCAATCGAGTGCGAATCAACGCGCGGGGCGTTGTGGACGCGTGGCAGAAGGCATTTGTATTCGTCTTTATTCACGCGAAGACTACCTCGCGCGTCCGCTGTTTACTGAGCCAGAGATTATGCGGACAAACTTGTCTGCTGTAATTTTGCAAATGACAGCGCTCAATTTAGGCGATATTGCTGCGTTTCCGTTTATTGAACCGCCCAATGACAAGATGATTCGTGATGGCAAAACGTCACTCATTGAAGTCAACGCGCTCGATAAAGCGGGTAAATTAACCGATACCGGCAAGCAACTCGCTAAATTTCCCACCGATCCCAAGTTGGCGCGGATGCTCATTGCCGCACACGAGCAAGTGTGTTTAAAAGAAGTGAGCATTATTGTCGCCGCGCTAAGTATTCAAGACCCGCGTGAAAAACCGGCGGATAAAATGCCGCAAGCACAGGCAAAACAGGCCGTTTTCAAACACCCTGAATCGGACTTTTTATCGCTTCTCAATTTGTGGAACGCGTTTGAAGCGCAGAAGAAAAAGTTATCAAACAATAAACT